>NZ_JBFRKT010000014.1:6214-76601 GCF_041469545.1 Vibrio sp. 10N.286.49.C3 | reverse complement strand
TACGAGATACGAGATACGAGATAGTTGGGGAGTTTAAAAAGGTTTTTGGGTTAAAACAAAAGGAAGAAAAAAATATCGTGGTATAGCCGGGGGGACTATACCACGGGTGCCAATGACACCTTCGCTTGCTGCCGGAGTGATATGGCAAGCCACATCACCTCTGGAATAAAATTAAAGAGAAAGAGTTTCTCTTCGATGGAGTAACTATACGGGTAGCGACTTGTTTTGCTTATAAAATTAACGACAGATGACTGTGAGAAAACCGACATTATTATAAGTTGTTGATTATTAGTGCTTTATTGTTTTCTGGTTGACGCGTACTAGTGAGGTAGTCCCCACTAATTGTTGAAAGTGACGTTTTTGACGTAAACGTTTTTAACGAAATTTACGAGAGTGTATTTTCGAAAACATTGATTTCACACAATAGAATTGTGGGTATGTGCGTGTATTATATCGGTAATAACAATCTTTCTCATTATCAATCTCGAACTGGGTACTTATGAAACTCTCACAACTAGAGCAAGGAAAAGCGGCTTCTATTGTTGCACTTACAGGTTTAACACCAGACGTTAGAAAAAAACTAATGGTTATGGGCATGTTGCCAAAAACCGAGGTGACACTTATCCGTCGTGCACCTATGGGTGATCCGCTTCAAGTTGAAGTGAGAGGTGTTTCTATAGCCATTCGTGAAAGCATTGCAGAACAAATCGAGGTTATCTAAATGGATTATCAAGTTCTTACTGTTGGTAACCCTAATAGTGGTAAAACAACATTATTTAACGCATTAACTGGCGCAAAACAGCACGTTGGTAACTGGGTTGGTGTGACCGTAGAAAAGAAAACCGGTTTATATTCGCACGCTGGGGATCAATTTCAGTTAACGGATTTACCAGGCATTTATGCACTAGACAGTGGCAATGATGCAAACAGTATCGATGAGTCGATTGCATCACGCGCCGTGCTTACTCACCCAGCGGACGTGATCATCAATGTTGTTGATGCTAGCTGTTTGGAAAGAAGCTTATACATGACATTACAATTGCGAGAGTTGGGTCGCCCAATGATCGTTGTATTGAACAAAATGGATGTATTAAAGCGTGAGCGTCAGGTGATTAATCTTAAGGCTCTAGAAAAAGAGCTAGGTTGCCCGGTTCTAAGCTTGTCAGCAAACGATAAAGGGCAAGTGGTTCGTTTTAAAGAGCGTTTGCATAAGCTTCTGGTTCAAGGTGTGAGTCTTGATCCTATCTCTATTGATTACGATGCCGCGTTAGAAGTTCTTATTCCTTCTGTTGAGTCACAATTTGATGATGCTGACGTATCTCACCGAGCGCTAGCGATTCGTGCTTTAGAAAATGATTACTTGGTATTGAATGGTTTGGCCCCACAAACTCGCACTCAAATTGATAGTGTGCGTCTTGGTGCCGATTTCGATATTGATCTTGCTGTTGCTGACGCTAAATACACTTTCTTACATGAACTTTGTAAACGAGTTCGTCGTAGCGAAGGCAAACTGAGCCGTAATTTCACAGAGAAAGCCGATCAATTCATTTTGAATAAATGGGTCGGGATTCCTTTTTTCTTCGTCATCATGTACCTAATGTTTATGTTCTCTATCAATATCGGTAGCGCGTTTATCGACTTCTTCGATATTGGTGTTGGCGCAATATTAGTTGATGGCGGACATCACTTATTAGATGGTCACTTACCGGTTTGGCTAGTCACCGTTCTTGCTGATGGTATTGGTGGCGGTATCCAAACGGTTGCGACCTTTATTCCGGTTATTGCCGCGCTTTACTTATTCTTAGCGGTACTAGAAAGTTCAGGCTACATGGCCCGCGCTGCATTTGTACTGGATAAAGTGATGCAGAAGATTGGCTTACCGGGCAAAGCATTTGTACCACTTGTTCTGGGTTTTGGCTGTAACGTACCTTCTATCATGGCAACTCGTACTCTTGACCAAGAGCGCGAACGTAAACTCGCCGCATCAATGGCACCGTTTATGTCATGTGGTGCTCGTCTACCTGTATACGCACTGTTTGCTGCTGCATTCTTTCCTGGTGCTGGACAAAACGTTGTGTTCGCTCTGTACATCATGGGTATTCTGGCTTCTGTGTTTACGGGCTTGTACCTTAAAAATACTATCTATCCTGGTAGCAGCGATAGCTTGGTTATGGAAATGCCGGATTACGAATTGCCGACCGTGCAAAACGTGATGCTGAAAACTTGGCAGAAGCTGAAACGTTTCGTGCTTGGCGCAGGTAAAACCATTGTAATGGTTGTGGCAATTCTGAGTTTCTTGAATTCATTAGGTATGGACGGCAGTTTTGGTAACGAAGACAGTGAAAGTTCTGTGCTATCTAAAGCGGCTCAAGTTGTAACTCCAGTGTTCCAACCGATTGGTATTACTGAAGAGAACTGGCCTGCAACGGTTGGTATCATTACCGGTATTTTTGCGAAAGAAGCCGTGGTTGGTACGCTAAATAGCTTATACACTACACCTTCTGATGAAGAAGCGGCTGAGTTTGATCTAGCGGCAAGTTTAGAAGAAGCTGTAATGACCATTCCTGAAAACCTTGCTGGTTTGAGCTATTCAGATCCATTAGGAATTGAAGTTGGTGACTTGTCTGACTCTAGTTCTGTGGCTGCTGATCAAGAGGTTGATACTTCGATCTTTGGTAACTTGAAAGATAAGTTTGTATCAGGCCACGCTGCGTTTGCTTACTTAATCCTAATCTTGCTTTACACACCTTGTGTGGCAGCGATGGGTGCTTATGTTCGTGAATTTGGTCAGACGTTTGCCCGCTTCATCGCAGTTTGGACAATGGCACTTGGTTACTTCGGTGCGACCTTCTATTACCAAGCAGCAAACTTCGCTGTACACCCAGTAAGTAGTGCTGTGTGGATGGTGGCAATTGCTGGTGGTTTTGTGGTGACGTATCGCATCTTCAAGAAAATCGGCAGTAAGCAAAAAGCACTTGAGGTGCAAGTAGTATGATTTTAACTGAACTTCATCAATACATTGATAACGAAGGTGTTGCTGCTCGTAGTGAGCTTGCATCTAAGTTTGGGGTAAGTGAAGACGGTATCGATGCTATGCTGGGAGTGTGGGTCAAGAAAGGCAAGATATCTCGCTTGGTCGACACCAATAAGCATGGCCATACAACACGTATTCGCTACACCATCAGCAAACAAGATGGTTTGTCACTGAATGTGATGATGTAGTTCAGGTCTCATACTCTCGTTGAAAGCGACGAGATTAGACAATAAAAAAGCCGCTCACCTATTTTAGGTGAGCGGCTTTTTGTTATGTGTCTTATCTGAACTGTCTTGTTTTAAAGCTCAATGAGACCAACTCAAATTACGCCTTCTTGAAGATAGAACTCAGCGACAAAACGTTTTGGATACGAGTATGGATTGCAGCTTGTTCTTCTTCCGTACGCTGCTCACCTTTAGTGTTTCCCCATACTGGTCCTGGCCATGCGATGTCATTTTTGAAACGCGCAATATGGTGAATGTGCAGTTGTGGCACCATGTTACCTAGCGCGCCTAGGTTTAATTTGTCTGGTTGGAATGTCGCTTCTAATGCTTGGCTTACCGCTTGAGACTCAAGCAAGAACTGCTGTTGTTCTTTCATTGGTAGATGGTGCAACTCTTTTAGGTTGGCGCGTTTGGGTACCAAGATAACCCAAGGCACTGCACTGTCTTTGCTTAGCAGCGCCAAGCTTAGTGGAAATTCGCCGATAAGCGTGGTGTCTTTTGCTAACTGTGGGTGAAGTTCAAAGCTCATTATTATTATCCATTTCGATTTCTTGAATTCAGTATACGTTAGATAAAACAAAAGGTTGATGCTCTCACATCAACCTTTGTATTTATTCATTGTAACCCGAAGGGGATTACATACGCTCTAGAGTTTCGATACCTAGAAGCGACAGACCTTGCTTGATAGTCTTAGCTGTCAGTGCAGCAAGCTTCAGGCGGCTCTGTTTAACGGTTTCATCTTCAGCCACAAGGATAGGGCATGCTTCGTAGAAGCTAGAGAATTGACCAGCAAGTTCGAACAGGTAGCTACACATGATGTGTGGTTGACCTTCACTAGCAACAGACTGTACCGCTTCTTCAAATTGTAGAAGTTTCGCGATAAGGGCTTTCTCTTTCTCTTCAGTGATTTTGATTTCACCTTCTAGAGAGTCCATAGAAATGCCTGCTTTAGCAAAGATTGAAGCGACACGAGTGTATGCGTACTGCATGTACGGTGCTGTGTTGCCTTCAAATGCCAGCATGTTTTCCCAGTCGAACACGTAATCAGTGGTACGGTGCTTAGAAAGGTCTGCGTATTTAACTGCTGCCATTGCTACTGTGTTCGCAATGGTTTTCTTCTCGTCTTCTGCTAGCTCAGGGTTTTTAGATTCAATCAGCTGAGTTGCACGTACTTCTGCTTCGTCCAGAAGATCAGCAAGACGAACTGTACCGCCTGCACGAGTTTTAAATGGCTTACCATCTTTACCTAGCATCATGCCAAATGCGTGGTGCTCAAGAGATACAGACTCAGGAACATAACCTGCTTTACGAACAATAGTCCAAGCTTGCATTAGGTGTTGGTGCTGACGAGAGTCAATGAAGTAAAGTACGCGGTCTGCGCCCAGTTCTTCAAAACGGTATTTAGCACAGGCAATATCGGTGGTGGTGTAAAGGAAGCCACCGTCACGTTTTTGCACGATAACGCCCATCGGGTCGCCATCTTTGTTTTTGTATTCGTCTAGGAATACAACTTGTGCGCCGTCAGACTCTTTTGCTAGGCCTTGTGCTTGTAGATCAGCAACGATGTTTGAAAGCATGTGGTTGTACATACTTTCACCCATCACATCATCACGTGTCAGTGATACGTTTAGGCGATCGTAGTTACGTTGGTTTTGAACCATGGTTACGTCAACCAGCTTTTTCCACATTTCAGCACAGTATGCGTCGCCGCCTTGCAGTTTCACTACGTAGCCACGTGCTTTCACAGCGAATTCTTCGTCTTCGTCGTAAAGCTTTTTAGATTCACGGTAGAACTGCTCAAGATCTGAAAGTTCCATTGAAACTTCGCCAGTTTCAGCTTGGATGCGCTCAAGGTTTGCGATAAGCATACCGAATTGAGTACCCCAGTCACCAATGTGGTTAGCACGGATAACTTTGTGACCTAAGAACTCAAGTGTACGAACAACAGCATCACCGATGATTGTTGAACGTAGGTGACCAACGTGCATTTCTTTTGCAACGTTTGGAGCAGAGTAGTCAGCAACAATTGTTTGTGCTTCAGCTGCTGCAACACCAAGACGAGAGTCAGCCAGTGCTGCGTCTGCTTGTTGCGCTAGGAATGCTTCATCTAGGAAGATGTTTAGGAAACCTGGACCTGCGATTTCAACTTTAGAAGCGATACCGTCTAGGTTTAGAACGTCCAATACTTTTTGAGCAAATTCTCGAGGGTTAGTGCCTAGTCGTTTAGCAACGCCCATAACGCCGTTTGCTTGGTAGTCACCAAATTGTGGTTTTGCAGATTGGCGAACAGCCGCAGGAGAGCCTGCAGGTGCGCCAGCGGCTTCTAGAGCCTGAGATACTTTGTCATTAATCAGTGCTTGGATATTCACACGCGTTTCCTTCAATTCAAGGATGAATAAGAGTGGCCGTTATTTCGTGGGTATTAAATTTGGTTAATTATGCTTCGAGTTAACGATTTAATGCCGAAATGAACAACAGACTCTGTTTAAGTTCACAAAAATGGCGTTAATCATACCAATTTTGTGGGGTTTCTTATAGGTCGAATTGATAGAAAATTAACATTTCCTGAGGGGTTTTTGACAATCGACTTTGACCAAGCCAGGTTTGTCTATTTAGGAAAGTAAGACACCGTACTTTTTGAACGTTTTTTTGTAAAAGCAACGCTTGTTGCTGAAAGTAAAACTGATACCATGCAGCCATTATTTGGAGAACAAAGACAATGACGATGAGCCTGAAGCAAGCCGAACTAGAACCACAACAAATGATTGCGCGCCTTGATACGTTTATGGCGAAAATTGAGAACCTAGGAAATACATTGGGTTTAGATTTAAGCTTTGCTCAAGCGGATCATATTGCATTAAGAATCAATGAAACTGAGCTTGCGAAATCAGCACATCAAGCATGGTCTGAATACGGCTCTACGATTTCAGAAGCGATGATTAACGGTCGTCCAATTGTTGTGTTGGCTTTCGATGAACCATTGCAAAGCCTTGGTTGGAAGATTGAGTGCTTAGAGTTGCCATATCCAGCAGAAGGTAAAATTTATCCAAGCCAAGATTGGGAACATGTTGAGTTTGTGATTCCTTCTCACGCGCAAACGGCTGATGAGTATTTAGCGGACCTTAAAGAAACGTACCCGCAGTTTGCTGCTAAGTTTGAAACTTTGGCAGAGCAAAGTATTAAAATAAAACTCTCTAGCCCGAAAGGCGAGGGTGAGCGTTTGAATAACCCAACGGTTGCATTCAAACATCAAGGGATTTGCATCAAGCTGCATCCACACTCTTTGAAGAAGATTGTAGAGTCTGAACAGGCTTAATTTGGGTAGAGAATTGCTGGGGTAGATTCCTGATCTCGCCTAGGCTCGTCGGAATGACGGGGTGTTTGATGGTGTTTGCCAGAGTCTAGCTTTAGAGGCTGACTGAGCGTTCGAGGGAGTATGTCAGAGTCTACAGTTAGAAGGTTCTTGCCGAATTCGTCATTCCCGATAGCGACGAAAGAGCGTAGTTGGAAATCTCTAAAAGCTAGTCTAATAACCAGATACAAAAGACGCGCAATGGGTTAACCCTGTTGCGCGTTTTTTATTGGGTTCTAACTGAAAGTATTACTGTAAATCGAATCCCCGACTTACAGAATTACAGTCTTGTTGCCGTAAACAAACACATGATCATTGATCACTTTGTTTAGAGCCTTACTCAATACGTTTTTCTCTACGTCACGACCCGCTTGAGCCATGTCTTTCGCGCTGAAGTTGTGATCCACTGGGATAACATCTTGCTTGATGATTGGGCCTTCATCGAGATCGTTTGTCACGAAGTGCGCCGTTGCGCCAATGATTTTTACGCCGCGCTCATACGCTTGCTGGTATGGTTTAGCACCAATAAATGCAGGTAAGAAGCTGTGGTGGATGTTGATGATCTTGTGGTTGTACTTCTCAACAAAGCCCGGAGTCAGCACTCGCATGTATTTAGCAAGAACCAAATAGTCCGCCTCGTACTGGTCAATCACTTCAAGCATCTTCTTCTCATGTTCTTCACGGTTTAAACCTTCGTGAGAAACATGATGATAAGGAATATCAAAACGCTCGGTTAAGCTTTGCAGAGTATCGTAGTTGCCAACAACAGCGGCAATTTCTACATCTAAGCTGCCATCGAAGTTCTTCATCAGAATATCGCCAAGGCAGTGCGCTTCTTTAGTCACGAGTATCACGACACGCTTACGAGATGAATCAACAAGCTTACGTTTTGTGTTTTCTGGTAGCGCTTGATCTAAATCGGCGAGTAAGGTTTCGTCATTGAAGTAACCCTCTAGCTCGGTACGCATAAAGAAGTGGCCGCTAGTGTTATCAACGAACTCATTGTTATGAATAATATTGAGTTGGTGCTTGTAACAAATGTTGGTGATCTTTGAGATGAGGCCTGGGGCGTCAGTACAATGTGTTAATAAAGTTTTTCTTTCCATTTGCATCTTACTTCCATGAAATGTTTTTATTCTTCAAATTTAATGCAGGCCGTCGAACGGTGAACTGAGCCGCAATATCACCGTTATAATTAATCTATTATCAATTTGGTTTCAACAAAATCTACCGTTCATTTAGGGGATTAATAAATTGAGAGGCTTAATAAATTCAGGTAGAGGTTAGATTTCTGACGGTTTTAACCGATATTCTCGGTCAAGTCCCACTCGAGCGAGCCAACATTTCAGCCATGCATAGGTGATCATTTATGGATAAAGAGTTACTAGCGAAAAAGTTATATTGTAAGCGTGTAAATTCATTAGTTGGTGATGTTCAGGTGGACGGCAACGTTCTTGATGAAATGTGGGAAAGCAAGGCCTCTCCGACTGATGCTGCTAAAGCCATGCAATCAAGTGATACCGACTTTACTGGTGCGCCTTGGTTATCTCGTTATTTGAATCGTAAGTAGTTAAACAACCCTTTCATTTGTTTTGGGCTAGGTTGATAAGAAGGACTTAGCCTGCCATGTTCTATTCGATATACATCTCCGGTGCGCAGTCATTTCTGATTCGCACCGGCTCACTAAACCTGCCATAATTCGCCTTCTATTTTTCTAAACCACGTACTCTATGATATCTAAAACGTTTTCTGCTGATGGTGCTCTGGGTAAAGCGATCCCTGGGTTTCAACCACGACAAGCTCAGCTGGATATGGCTGAAGCGGTCTCACAAGCCATTGAGCAACAAAGCCAATTGGTTGTTGAGGCGGGGACAGGTACCGGCAAGACGTTTGCTTACCTTGTGCCAGCGCTGCTAAGTGGCAAGAAAACTATCATCAGTACGGGGTCTAAAAACCTTCAAGAGCAGTTGTTTCATCGTGACTTACCATTGATGGTCGATGCACTTGGCTTTTATGGTCAGGTTGCCCTGCTGAAAGGTCGTTCAAACTATTTGTGTTTAGACCGCTTGAGCCGCCAGATGATCGAAAGTCATGGCACTCATACCGATCCAACATTGTTAGCTCAGTTGGTGAAAGTGCGCAGCTGGTCTTCGGCGACTCAAACTGGTGACTTAGGTGATTGCGATGATATTGCTGAAGATAGCCCAGTTATTCCAACCATTACCTCAACCAACGACAACTGCTTAGGTAAAGAATGCCCAAGCTACACCGATTGCTTTGTGCTGAAAGCGCGTAAAAAAGCGATGGATTCCGATGTTGTCGTAGTAAACCACCATCTGTTTCTTGCGGATTTAGCGATTAAAGAAACCGGGTTTGGTGAGCTTATTCCAGAGGCTGATGTGTTTATCTTCGATGAAGCGCATCAACTTCCTGATATCGCCAGCCAGTATTTCGGACAATCAGTATCAAGCCGACAAATCCAAGAACTAGCTAAAGATATTGAAATTGCTTATCGAACTGAAGCCAAAGACATGCGTCAGTTGCAAAAGGTTGGAGAGAGGCTAATTCAATCAGCCGCTGACCTACGTATTGTACTTGGTGATACGGGCTTTCGTGGTAACTGGCGTGAAGCATTGAAGTCAGAGTCGATTGCGAGAGAGCTCGTGCGTTTACAAGATGCGTTGCAACTGGCTGTGGATGTATTGAAATTAGCATTGGGTCGTAGCCAGTTGTTAGACACGGCTTTCGAGCGTGCAACCATGATTAAGTCGCGTATCGAACGTGTGTGTGATGTGTCGATTACCGGTTATTCCTATTGGTATGATACAACGCCACGACAATTTGCTTTGCATATCACGCCTCTTTCAGTTGCCGATAAATTCCACGAACAAATCGAGCTTAAACCGGGTGCTTGGGTGTTTACTTCAGCAACCCTAGCGGTGTCGGATGATTTCGATCACTTCACCTCTCGACTTGGATTAAAGCCGTCGGCACAGTTTTCATTGCCGAGCCCATTTGATTATCCGAATCAGGCGCGCTTGTGTGTGCCTCGTTATCTTCCGGAGCCCAATAGTCCAGGTTTGGCTGACAAATTAGTCAGGATGCTGGCTCCTGTGATTGAGCAAAACCAAGGTCGTTGTTTCTTTTTGTGTACCTCACACAGCATGATGAAAGAGTTGGGCGAGCGATTCCGTGAAACGCTTACTGTACCCGTTCTATTGCAAGGTGAGACCAGTAAGCAAAAAACCTTAGCGGAATTCATGGAATTAGGTAACGCATTGCTGGTGGCCACGGGGGCATTCTGGGAGGGGATCGATGTTAGGGGCGACGCATTAAGCTGTGTTATCATCGATAAATTGCCCTTTACCGCCCCAGACGACCCGTTACTTAAGGCTCGAATCGAGGACTGTAAGCTAAAAGGGGGTGATCCTTTTGCACAAGTGCAGTTACCAGACGCAGTGATTACCTTGAAACAAGGTGTTGGACGATTAATACGTGATAAGCGTGATAATGGCGCTTTAATTATTTGCGATAACCGATTGGTGACCCGTGATTACGGTGGTGTATTTTTGGCGAGTTTACCGCCTATCCCACGTACCCGTGACTTAGGGATCATTAAAGAATTCTTAGCTAAAGACCATTCAACCGCTGCTGAGTAATTGGCATTGTTGAACTTAGCCATTATTTTTAGATTAGATAACGAATATTTGAGACACGAATGAGCGCGAAAATTCTTGCAGTAGATACCGCAACTGAAAACTGTTCAGTTGCACTAGTAATGGGTGACCAGGTGTTCGCACGTAGCGAAGAGGCTCCTCGAGACCATACGAAAAAAATTCTACCTATGGTTGATGAAGTACTGAAAGAAGCGAACATCGCTTTAACCGATATCGACGCAATCGCGTTTGGCCAAGGCCCAGGCAGCTTCACGGGCGTACGCATTGGTATTGGTATTGCTCAAGGCTTAGCTTTTGGTGCTGATTTACCGATGATCGGTGTGTCTACACTGGCAGCGATGGCGCAGGGCAGCTACCGTAAATTTGGTGAAACTCACGTAGCAACAGCGATTGATGCTCGTATGAGTGAAGTATATTGGGCTCGTTACAGCCGTGAAGACGATGGTCGTTGGACTGCGGTTGATGCGGAATGTGTCACGCCTCCAAGCGAATTGGCTGCGCAGCTTGAAGTGGATTCTGAGACATGGGCAAAAGTAGGCACCGGTTGGGAAGCGTACGCCGAGCATATGGATACACTAGCGATCAACACCAAAGCGTGTGAGGTTCTGTTCCCAGAAGCTCAAGATATGGCGTTCCTTGCTCAATTCGCTTATGCAGAAGGCAAAGCGGTTGCTGCTGAAGAATCTGAGCCGGTTTACTTACGTGATAAAGTGACTTGGAAAAAACTGCCTGGTCGCGAGTAAATACGTATTACTTTGGCTCTGCAGTTTATTTTGTAGAGCCGTTATTAAAATTAGGTAATAAATTCTTTAAGCATGGTTTCAATCAACGGCTTACCTCCTTCTTCGATAGGCAATACATCTAAAACCAATCGAACCAACAAAAAGAATGAGGTAAAAAAAGGTGATGCAAAGACCTCTGTTGGTCAGCCAACAAAGGTCGCGAATGCTGTCTCGCATTCTATTCGCCAGGTCAAAGAATCTGAAATTCACAAGGCTCAGATTCAATATGATCTTCCAGAAGGGCGCGGACGACGTGCGATGGAGGAGTATATGGATGTGATGAATCAAGCTAAAAAAGAGGAACTTGCAAAGCTAATTGGGGTCGATATTTATATCTAGCTTTGTGTTTTCATTTATCCTGCTCTAAGGAGCTGCATTATGTATTCTCTCATATCTAAATCTCGCTTATTTTTCCTTGTCGCTTTCTCTACGATGGTGATGGGGTGCTCCTCTTTACCTAAAGAACTTAATGCAAACTCAGAACAGGTGGTAACTGACTACCAAGAGTGGGTAAACACACTACCGGATGCCGGTGATGTTCGTTTGGGTGGCGTGATTGCTAAAGTCACTAATCTGAAAGATAAAACGCGTGTTGAAGTGGTGAACTTACCTATCTCTAGTAGTGGTAAGCCTGATATTGATGCCGAACCAAAAGGACGTTTTGTTGGTTACATTGACGGCTATGTTGAACCATTGAGCTTTGCTGAGGGTCGTTTAGTTACTTTAGTTGGCACATCAAATAGCACTGAAGACGGTATGGTTGGTGAATACCCTTACACTTTCCCAGTCATGAATGTCTACAATCAACGTTTATGGCAGATCACTGAAAGAGTGGTTATTAATGACTTTGCGCCAACTTACTACTCTTGCCGCAGTTTACATTGTCGCAGTTTTCAAACCATGCCTAAGTCAGGGCGTGTGATTCAAGATGTGCAATAGTCGAACCTTAACTCGACATACCCAATGACAGGGACACCATACTATCAATGATTGAACAGTCATATTCCCTTGCGAGCGGGACACTTGCAACACAACAGATTGGCAACCCACAAACGACCGTAACGACGGTCGTTTTTATTCATGGCTGGCTAGACAATTCCGCAAGTTTTACTCAGGTCATGCAGCAAGTCTCTAAGCTTTCTTCAGATACTCACTTAGTTGCGATCGATCTTTTTGGGCACGGTTACTCGTCGCATAAGTCGGGGAGTTACTACCCATTTCACGACTATATTGATGATTTACACCAGCTAGTGACCAAATTATCGCCATACGGACTGGTACTGGTAGGACATTCACTTGGTGCATTGATAGCAAGTTGCTATAGTGCCGCCTTTCCTGAAAAGGTGTCAGGATTAATTCAAATTGAAGGTCACGGACCTCTTTCTGAAGCTCCCCACGAAACAGTCTCTCGCTTGAGGGATGGGGTACTTAGTCGTCTTCGACAGCGAAGAAAGCCTTCACGTCCTCTGGCAAGCCTTGAGGATGCTATTAAGCTGAGAGCTTACGCCAACCAAATTAATGCTGAATTAATCGCTCCTATTGTTGAGCGAGGTATTGTCGAGTTTGAGAACTCTTGGCAATGGCGATGCGACCCTAATCTAAAATGTGACTCGTTATATCGAATGTCACAGGCGCACGCTGAAGCGATCATGGCGGCTATTGAATGCCCTCAATTAATAATCCTAGGGAATGATGGATACCGACATTTGCAGCATAATCGCTACAAATCAGCGCATAGTCCTCTAAATATAGAGACGATTCCTGGCGGACATCATTGTCATTTAGAGAGCCCAGAGCTAGTTTCAGAGCTAATTCTTGGTGTAGTTAACAAAATTTAAACAAGTGTTTGAGCCTTTTAGTGCTCATGCACTAAAGCTGTGCTGTAATACCGCAATGATAAAAAGCGGCGAAGCAGTCGTCAGCTGATAAACGAGGAGTAACATCGTGGATAAACCTTGGCTTTCACGTTATCCAAGTGACGTACCAGAAACGATCAACCCAGATCAGTACCAATCTCTCATTGAAATGTTTGAACAGTCGGTACAGAAGTTCGCCGACCAACCTGCATTCGAGAACATGGGATCGATTATGACATTCCGTAAGCTTGAAGAGCGCAGTCGTGCTTTTGCTGCTTACTTGCAGAATGATCTAAAACTGAAGAAAGGCGATCGTGTCGCGCTGATGATGCCAAACTTGCTGCAATACCCAATTGCACTGTTTGGTGTGCTGCGTGCAGGTATGATTGCTGTGAACGTCAACCCACTGTACACGCCTCGCGAACTTGAACACCAACTGAATGACTCTGGTGCAAAGGCGATTGTTATCGTTTCTAACTTTGCGAGCACACTAGAGAAAGTCGTTGATAAAACTCCGGTTAAACACGTTGTACTCACTAGCCTTGGGCAAATGTTGCCACGAGCGAAAGGTACGATTGTCGACTTCGTAGTGAAATACGTGAAAGGGATGGTGCCTAAGTACGATCTACCGGGTGCCATTTCATTCAGAAAGGCACTTTACAAAGGCCGTCGTCTTCAATATGTGAAGCCGTTTATGGCGGGTGATGACATCGCATTCCTACAGTACACAGGTGGTACAACGGGTGTAGCGAAGGGCGCAATTCTAACGCACCGCAATATGATTGCGAACGTACTTCAAGCGAAAGGGGCATACAGCCCTGTGCTACAAGAAGGCCGTGAATTGGTGGTAACGGCATTGCCGCTTTACCATGTATTTGCACTGACAGTGAACTGCTTACTGTTTGTTGAGATGGGTGGCCGTAACCTTTTGATTACTAACCCTCGTGACATTCCTGGCTTTATTAAAGAACTACAAAAAGTTCCGTTTACCGCGATTACTGGCGTAAACACCTTGTTCAATGCGCTAGTCAATAACGAAGATTTCCACGAGTTGGATTTCAGTAACATGCGTCTGTCTGTTGGCGGTGGTATGGCGGTTCAGCGCGCTGTTGCTGAGCAATGGAAGAAAGCGACAGGTGTCCACCTACTTGAAGGCTATGGTTTAACTGAATGTGCTCCTTTGGTCACAGGTAACCCATACGATTTGAAAGACTACACAGGTGCAATCGGTCTACCTGTACCATCGACGGAAGTTCGTATTGTTGATGACGAAGGGAAAGTAGTGGGCAATGACCAAGTGGGTGAATTGCAGGTCCGTGGTCCTCAAGTGATGCAAGGCTACTGGCAGCGTCCAGAAGCGACCAAAGAAGTGATCGACCAAGACGGTTGGTTATCGACAGGTGACATCGTTAAGTTTGATGACGAAGGCTTGTTGTACATCGTTGACCGTAAGAAAGACATGATTCTAGTGTCGGGCTTCAACGTTTACCCGAACGAGATTGAAGATGTAGTGGCTCTACACGGCAAAGTGTTAGAAGTTGCGGCTATCGGCCAACCTCATGAAGTGTCAGGTGAACTGGTTAAGATTTACGTTGTGAAACGTGACCCGAGCCTAACCAAAGAAGACATTATCGCGCACTGTCGTGAGCACCTAACGGGCTACAAGATCCCTAAATTGATTGAGTTCCGTGAAGAACTACCAAAAACCAATGTAGGTAAGATCTTACGCCGAGTGCTTCGTGAAGAGAACGATGCTGAGCTTGCTAAACGCGCAAGCGAGTAACGAGCTCATTTACGAGAAGATGATGCACCATAAGCCATAGCAGCGCTTAATCTAAGCGAGCGCTGAAAAATGGTGTTAGAATGCCGACAGTTAATGTCGGCGTTTTTGTATCCGGCGATCAAAGTAAAATCAGTGAGAGTTTTTGTGGATTATCAAATCATTACCCAAGTGAAAGACCTTGAGCGAGTTTGCCAACAAGCACGTGAAGCCGATGTTGTTATGCTTGATACAGAGTTCGTTCGTACAAGAACCTATTACCCTCAATTAGGCTTAATTCAGTTATTTGATGGTGAAACGCTGTCACTGATTGATCCTATTGCTCTTGATGAAATGACCCCGTTTGTTGGGCTGTTGAAAGACACTTCAGTGCTCAAAGTTTTGCACGCGTGTGGCGAAGATCTAGAAGTGTTCCAGAACGCATTTGGCTGTACGCCAACGCCAATGGTTGATACGCAGATCATGGCAGCCTTCTTAGGTCATGGTCTTTCAACTGGCTTTGCAGCTCTCGTTTCAGAGTTTGTAGGCGTTGACCTAGATAAGAGTGAATCTCGCACCGACTGGCTAGCGCGTCCGCTTTCTCAAAAGCAACTCGACTACGCAGCAGCAGACGTTCACTACTTGATGCCAATGTACAACAAGCTTCTAGAAAAAGTGATGGAAGCGGGCTGGTGGGAAGCGGCACAGCAAGAGTCTGATTTACAAGTGGCTAAGCGCATCCGTAAAGCAAACCCAGATAACGCTTACCTTGATATTAAAGGCGCGTGGCAGCTAAAGCCTCAGCAGCTAGCTATTTTAAGACCGCTAGCAACTTGGCGTTTAAAAGAAGCGATTAAGCGTGACTTAGCGCTGAACTTTGTCTTCAAAGAACAAGACCTATGGGCTGTGGCGCGTTTTGCGATGAAAGACCCTAAGCACATGGAGCAAGAAGGTTTTGATTACCGCTCTGTACGTCGCCATGGCGCTAAAATCAGTTCAATCGTTAAGTTAGCTGAGCATACACCAGAAGAAGAATACCCAGCGCCAGTAGAGCGTCTAATGGACTACCCAGGTTACAAACAACTCTTCAAAGTGTTGAAAGATGAAGTGAAAACAGCATCGCAACACAGTGGTTTAGCGACTGAGTTTTTGGCGTCGAAGAAGCAACTTAACCAAGTGTTAAGCTGGATATGGAAGCACGATCGTAATCCTGAAAAGCTGCCAGATGTTATGCAAGGTTGGCGTTTAGATGTGGTTGGCGAGAAGCTAAATAAGGCGATCAAATAGCCAACGACTGCAATGAAATTTCGATGATTCAAAGAAAAGCGACCTAATTAAGGTCGCTTTTTTATTTCGTAAAATTTAGCTAGCTACTCGGCACTTAAGCCATTCTTTGCGTCGGCTTCCAGCGTGCTAGTTCAGGATCAAGCTTGATACCTTGCGAAGTCAGCAGGTTAACACGAGCCAAGTAGGCTGCGCCGTGCATTAGGTGTTTTGCTAGGTCGACTGCATTACGCTGCTGGTAATCATCTAGGTAGCTGTCTTTCGCCCATGCGTTGAATGCGCCAAGTGCAGGGCCTGCCCATACTTGGTAATCCATTTCACGACCTTGTTCACCTGTGTTTGACCAACGGCTAGAAAGCCCTAAGTACCAACGGAAGATCAGTGCCATTTTACGTTTAGGGTTGCCTTCAGCTCGCTCAATCTGTTTAGGATCACGCTCGTTAAAGTGCGCCACAGTCCCTGCCCAAATATCATCCAGTGTTGAACGGAAGACTTGCTTCTCAAGTTTCAGACGCTCTTCTACTGGAATCGCTTCAATTGAGTCGTAGCGAGTGTAAAGTTCGTACAACTTGTTCGCACGCATTGGGAATAAAGTGCCGCGCTTAACTACTTGCAGTTTCACGCCCATTTCGAACATGTCTGCTGCCGGAGCCATAGTCACGTCAGCCATTTCAGTTGTCGAAAGCAGCTTACGTGTGTGTTCGCTCGCGCCAGCCTCAACACACGCTTGGTTGATTGAACCGGTAACAATGTAAGCAGCACCCATGTTAAACGTCGCTAGAGCAGCATCAGGCGTACCTACGCCACCACCACAGCCAACACGCAGCGGAGTTTTGAATTGGTACTGTGCTTGGATTTGCTCTTTCAGCGCTAGAATCGTTGGCAGTAGGGTAACCAGTGGACGGTTATCGGTGTGACCACCTGAATCCGCTTCTGCAGTAATGTCATCAGCCATAGGAACCAACTGTGCTAGCTCCATCTGTTCTGCTGTGATTCGGCCTTCATCAACCAAAGCTTGCAGTATTTTTACAGGAGCGGGCTGCATGAACTTACTTGCGACTTCAGTACGGCTTACCTTGGCAATAACTTTGTTGCCAATCTGAATCTCACCTTGTGCATCGCGGCTAAGGCCAGCTGCACGGTAGTGAACGATTTGCGGTGTTAAACCTAAGAAGGCAGAAGCCTCAACCGTTTTCACTTTGTGCTTCAAAAACAGCTCTACACTGCCACGTTCTAGCGCGGGTTCGCTCGGGCTGTGAATCAGGTTAAACGCGTAAGGGCCGTTTGGCAGTGCTGCTTGAATACGGTTGATCGCTTGCTCAACGCGAGACGGGATTAAGCCCGCCGCGCCAAATGAACAAAGAATGCCAGCTTGGCCAAGCGCAATCACTAACTCTTCAGATGAAATGCCGTTTGCCATTGCGCCCGCATAGTAAGCGTATTTCACGCCGTGACAGCGACGAAAATCTTCGTCGCCTAGGCTTTGTGTACCAAGTGCAGGAGCAAAGGCGCTAACAGGTTGGCTGTTCGCTGAGCTTGCTGAATCGCCCGATGCAATCTCTGCTTGTTGGCTAACACCTAACCCTTTTTCTGGGTGGTTCACGACGTAACAAGCAAGGCTTAAGTCTTTCAATATTGTCGACATTGCTGCGTTATCAAAGCGAGTTGTGCTCTCTTCGATCTGCCAAGGCCACGGAGATAGCTTTTCGTTATTGATTGTAGTTTGAGTTGTCATACTAAATTCTTTCCTAGTTCTCTGTCAGGCTTATGCTTCTTCGATACAAATCGCGATGTCTTTCACTTCGTAAATACGTAGACCATCTTTGCTCAGGTTTGCGTCGCCAACGATGATGCGTTTGCCGTCTTCGTCTTTGATTGCAGTGATGTGTACATCCAGTGACATCTGTTTGTTCAGAGGGTTAATCTGACCACGGTATTTCCATTTCACTTCAGATTGGATTTGACCAAACTTAGGATTGCGGAAGCCAGCACCAAGATCTTTATTTAGCGCATAGGTTTGCATCAGTTCGATGATCGCTTCGACACCTAGAGAACCTGGCATTACCGGATCTTGATGGAAGTGGAACTGGAAGAACCAATCGCTTGGGTCAATCGTACGCTCAGCGTATAGGTAACCCAGACCGTCTTTACCACCATCGCTGGTGATCTGCACCGTATCGATAAAGTTCAAGCGACCGCCAGCCAGTTGGTAGTGCTCTTGCACTTCACCAGTAGCAGAAACAGGAGCATTGAAGTAACGAGTCGTTTTGTCTAGTAGGTTGATGTTTACATCCGGCGTGCGGTTGTTATCAACATGCCAAGGGTGAGTCACTTTACCGTTGTCCAAACCAAGCTGGTCTTTCAGTGCTGCGCCCTTGAAGTAACCGAATACCGCTGTACCTTGGTAGAACGGCACGCCGTCAGTGCTCAGTTCGAAGCTGAAGCTCTGTACGATGTTGGTGCCCATCATTACTGTTGAAAGCAGACGAGAATCGTTGGTAATCGTTTTGCCGCGCAAGTCGACGTTACGCAACATTTTGCCGCTGCCATCTAGGTTGCGGAAAAACAGTTCTTCACCTGGGAAACCCAGTGTTGTTCCCATGTAGCCAGAGATGAAGCCGTTTGGCTGCAGTGAAATTTCCATCAGTACCGAGTAAGGCATTAGGGTCTGGTGGCTGTTTTCATCAAAGTACCATGCATTTTCTGGCACTTCGTATTCTGCGATACACGATGAAGGCTTCTTAAAGTCGCCACGCTTGCCATCAATCTCTACGACACGAGTGGTTAGCTGCAAGTCGCCACACGGAGTACGTGGTGGGATCATTCCACGATAGATTGAGAAATCAGGACCGAAACATTTCTCGATGTCGCCAGTCGCGAATTCGAACATGTGATAAGGCGTGAACGGAACCGTATCGGGTGTACGGTTCGGGTAATCTGGCGTTACCGGAGCTTCCACATGTTGAAGAGGAACCACACCTTTGTTAGGCGCCGTTTCTAGGTCTTCAATTTGTGCCATCAATGGTGCATTCGCTGAAGCCTGTTGGTTCACTGCTGGTGTATGGCCCAAGCTTTTATGGTCCAAGCTTTCGATAACAGGGGTCGCGACAGCTGATTCTAAAGAAGGCAGATAACGAGTACATTCGTCGTCTTCTTTGATCATCACACCCAAGTTTTGGAAATCAACAATCACTTTGCCATTCAGCAAAATATCGATGTTAGCTTTCGCGTATGGGCGAGGGCTTAGACCAATCTCAGTCACTTCCATGCGGTAAGTCAGTTCTGCCGATTGTGGTAGCACTTGACCACGGCAACGTACTTGTTGAGGCGCATTTTCAAGCGGTTGGAAACGACCATTTTGAACAAGCGTGTGCATGCCAAGGTGCATCATGAAGAACTGAAGTAGTTGACCACAACCTTCTGCCATCAAAGAACCAGCCATTACTGAGTCATCTTTGAAGTGACAAGGGAAGTACCAGTGCTCAGGCTCTAGCTGCTTATGACCTTCAATCAGACCAAGTCCCCATGTGCCGCCTTGCGGTTCAACACGGCTAACCTTTTCGATCATCATGAACTTCTCTGAGCTGAAGCACAAAGAAGGCTGGTGGCTATTGGATTGGTGAGTTGGACCAAAACACTCTGCAATGTTGGCAGTCAGTAGATGACGCAGTTCTTGGTGGTTAAACTGCGTTTTAGGGCAGTGCAGCATAGGGTCGAAGCGTTGCTTAGTTGCAAGTTTACGAGCCTTGATTTCGTCTTCAGTGTGAATCACACCCTTGCCGTCTGCTAGCTCTTCATCAGTGAAGAAGCCCGCACAACCGTTATCCATTTTCAGGATCATCTTGTCGCCAACGAAACACTCGTACGAGAAGAAGAACAGTAATGTGTCGCCATTGCGAGCAAAGTTGTTGATTGAGATGTCGTAACGCAGTGTATCGCCACCACGAGGCAAGTCGCCGAGGAAGGTCAGCGTACAATCAAGCAGGCGATAAACACGCTCGCCTTTGTTTTCAAAATCAATGCCTAAGTAGCTGATCAGCATTAGGTCACACTGACCAGATTCAACTGCAACAGCCCAAGGGATCTGACCATCAACAAGATACGGCGCGTCAACTGGGATGTCGTATTCGGTGGTCATTGTGCTTGGCTTGTACTCGTTAACGGTCGCGTTGAGCTTGGTTACACGAGATACCAATAGGTAGTCAGTGGTTGGTAAGCGAACGCGGCGCGAGTAGCTATCGATGATCGCGTAATCAGGACCAAATACGTTAGCGATGTCGCCTTCAGCGTATTCAACCAGATCATCGTAATCCCAGATACATGGCTTACGGATAGGTTTTACTGGTGCTGGCGTCGCAAGTACGTTTACTGGCACTGACTGAACCTGAACCGGTTGAGCTTGCACAGGCTGAGCTGATGTTTGCTGACCAGTCGTTTGTTGACCAGTCGTTTGTTGACCATTCGTTTGTTGAGAAATGGCATTGTTCTCTAAACTTGAGCTATCTAAACCAGATGTCACTGCGTTTAGCTGTGCTTTTAATAACGCATCAGCCATCTGCATGCCTTGGGCTCGTGTGTGCAGGAATGCTTTGTGTACCTGTTGAGCCGCTTGCTGGTTTTGAGCAAAAGCTTGGTTTTGGCTTAGATTTTGCGGCTGCTGTGAAGCTGCGTCGATTTGAGACGCGCCATTTTTAGCGGATAGGACATGAGTCATATTGCTGTGGTTACCTGTTAGCTGACTGTGGCGAGTTGGCGCCAGAGTAGGGGATACTGATGTAGGAGTTTCGATGACTGGCTCTATCGCGTTTTGCGCTAATGCATTCTTCTCTAACTCTTTTTGTGCAAGGGCTGCTTGAATGCTTGCTGTCGTTGGAACCGACGCCACTCTTGCTGCTTGTTTACCAGAAGCTTTCTGTTGAATCGTTGCCAAGTTGGTCACTGGGGTTTGGGCAATATGTTGATAGATATCACGACCACCAAGAGTCACTTGCTTAACTAATTGACGTTTAGCATCGCTCGCCAGTTCATTGCTTAAACGAACGGAAAGTGATTGAGATTCAACACTCGATTGGCTTAGTAGCAGCTGTGAACATTGTCCTTCGCTGATGTTGGCAACAATCGCGCTCTTAGAACTGACATTCGGATTCAGAGGTGCAAGGTTCAGGTTGAGCAGACCGTGTAGCAGGCTTGCCATACCAGAAGCAGCAGAGCAATGACCCACACGTTGACTTGCTTGAGTAGTCTTTGTGTTCCCTAAACTTAGAGACGAAAACTGATGAGATGAAGATTCTGGTGCATGGTTAAGCTCAAGCAGAGAAACATCGTTCGAGCTCATACCGACTTGAGTCAGTAACTCATCAACAACGGCGTTGTTATTCTCGCTTGAACCAAAAGCCAATGCGTTGATGCTGCCGTAAGCCGCATCTTGGTTGCTCGCTACTTGGTTTTCTTCAACAAGAACAATCGCACCTGCACCTTCACCGACATTCCAACTGCCATCTTGCAGCTGTCCGAATTTTGGAGCTAGCGTCACTGGGCTTACGCTGTTCTTCAGAATCACATGTTCTGCACTGCCGCTTAGGTCGACGGCTGCAATCACAACGGCATCCATCGATTCTTGCGACATTAGGTTTTGTGCAACATCAATACAACGAGCAACCGACTGTTCAGCAGCTGAAATCGTAAAGGCAGGACCATTAAAGTCCCACAATGAAGAGATACGCGAAGCCATGATATTGCCGATGAAACTGGTGTATTGGTTCAGCTTGGCTGCGTCCATCACACTGTCCATCGCGATGGTTTCTAGCGCTTGGTATTCGTCTTGAGTTAGTTCGATACCCATGTTGGCAAAGCTGTCAGCCAATTGGCTATGCAGGTTTACGCGTCCACGGAATTGGTGCATCTCAAGCTCTGTTTCCATCGCAACTAAAACCGCAACCTTTTGGCCTGCAACAAGCTTGGCATCTTTGATGGCTTCGTCTGCAACTTTCATCAGTAGCAACTGCTGAGAGATCAAACGGTCATCTTCATTTGGCGGCACTTTGAAGCGCAGGAAATCGAGATCGAATTGATCGATGTACGCGCCATTTGGAATACCGTGTAAACCAAACTGATTCAGTAGTTCTGGATGTTGGTCTAAGCCTTTCCACCGCTTCTTAGGCAAGGCAATGAAAGCATCGTTGTTGGTCTCAATCGCAGTGCTTAGCGCATTGATGCTTTGCAGAGAACCGAAGTGAGACGCGAGACCAGTAATGCTTAAATTAGACGGCTGTAGGCTTGGAGACGCTGACTCTAAAGTCTGGTTTACATGACTGGTGTCTGAATACGCTTCAAGCAGTAAGTGAGCGTTACAGCCACCGAAACCAAATACAGAAACACCCGCGCAGCGCTCTGGATTGCCCGCTTTACTTGGCCAAGGTTGAACCTGCGTTGGTAGAGTCTGTGAGCCAAATAAACCTTCTGGCGACGATAGCGGCTTGTCCAAATTAATACTTGGAGGAAGCACGCCTTCTTTCATCGCAAAGATCATTTTCATAATCCCCGGCATACCCGCAGCAGTCAGTAAGTGGCCGAGGTTTGACTTCGCAGAGCCAATCAATGGCGGGTTAGAACCATTCAATTTGTCAGCAAAGAAACGCTCCATTGAGGTTAACTCAACCTTGTCACCTAATGGTGTGCCAGTTGCGTGACACTCAATCACTTCAATGCTGTCTGGTGATAGGTTTGAAGCCTCGTAAGCGCGTTCAAAGGCTTGTACTTGTCCTTTGCTGTTTGGGCTTAATACGAACTGGCCACGGCCATCGTTTGACAAGCCAATACCGCTGACAACTGCATAGATATTGTCGCCATCACGTTCTGCATCAGCTAAGCGTTTTAGGACTAAAACACCGGCACCTTCGCCAGCAAACAGACCTTTACTGTTGCTATCAAACGGAACCGACACACCGTGATCAGGGTAAGCGTGGAAGATCGAAAAACCCATATTGATAAAGAATGGGTCAGCACCGGATACCGCGCCTGCCAACATCATGTCGGCTTTGCCTGTATTCAAGTAATCACACGCTAACTTCAATGAATACACAGAGCTTGCACATGCGGCATCTAGACTCAGTTGTACGTTACCTAAACCCAATGCATCAGCCACTAACTTAGAGGCGTTGTGTGCCGCTGCACCATTGATAGGGTTGAGGTCTTGCGCGGTTTCATTGGTTGGTAGCAATGAAAATTGGTCATTAGCTAATTTATCTTTAAATGCTTTCTCGACCACCGAGTGATAAATCGGTAGAAACAGGTCGTTTGAACGTGTGGTTGGGAACGAAAGGGCACCCATGATCACGCCTGTGCGCTCTAAAACATCGGCATTCAGATCAATGCCAGCGTCGACTAACGCCTTACGACTGGTATCCAAAGCCCATAGGAAACTTTGGTCAACACCGTTGAACGATTCTGCTGTTAAGCGGTAGCCATTGCTATCGAAATTGAAGTTTTCGATGTAACCGCCTTTGTCACAGTAAAAGCGGTCTGAATCACCTTGCACGCCCTGATAGTTTTCAGGTTTAGCGCCTAACTTTTCAGCGCTTAATGTGGTTCGAGAATCTTTTTTATCCAGCAAGTTTTGCCAAAAGTCTTTTGGCGTATCAGCTTCTGGGTATTGGTTTGCAATACCAACAATCGCGATCTTATTGCACTTTACTTGTTGTTTGTTCTGAGCCTGATACTGGTTCGATTGAGAACTCATACTAGCTCTCCTTGATGATTCACTGCGCTGCCTTGAGACACACCACTTAATTGCTTAGCGGTGGTGATCTGTTGTTTTAGCCCTTGAATAAGTGGCTCGACAGACAGTGGAATTTGATGAGTAATGAGCTGACCAATGCATTTGATGAGCGTGACAACATCGTCACCGCCTTTGGCATTGGAAGCGATTGTGCAGTACTGGTCTGCTACGTTGTCGCTACGATTGATCTTGTCGATCAATGTGCTGGTTTGACGATCGGCACCTACTTCTACAAACAGACGAGCACCTTGTTGACGCGCACTCTGGATCAACGCGGTGAAATCCAGCGTTGAACAGAAAGTGTCGGCAATCGAAAGGGCGATGCTGTCACTGTCGATATTGATTGGTGCGCCAGTCGGTAGACCTGCTGCGCTGATAAAGCGGATATGCTTTGGCAACTCGTCGAACAGTGGTTGTGTGTAAAAATCGCGTACTTGGCTATGCTGGCTTAGTGCTGGTGTGGTGTGCATTGCAGTAACACGGTTAGCGGCAATGCCACGTTTACCCAGTTTCTTGAGCAGAGCACGACATGTGCTTTCACAACCGGCCAGTACGCAAGTATCACCTTGGATGATAGCGAGATAAGCGCGCGGAAACTCTGGTAACAGTGCCTCAATCGCTTGTGCATCGCTGCGAACCACAAAGCTGTTCCATTGGATGATTTCGTCGCTGTTCAGCTGCCAATCTTGACGCACTGCTGTCAGTTCGCCAGAAATAGCCGTGGTGAAGATAGGACTGGTTTGAGTCATCTCAATCAGCGCATGCGGATTTTTCCAAACATTCAAGCTCGCCCACATCGAGGCTTCACCTTTGGAGTAACCCAAAGCGAAATCTGGCTGCACTTTGAATTCATCACACAAGAGCTGCGTTAGTAAATAACTACTGCCGACACCTGCAATGGCCAATTCACTGAGCGACATTTCTTGCGAGTTTTCTGCGTAGGTTTTGTCAGCCTGCAGCATCTCTTTCAAGTTACCTTCACGTTCTAAACGAGCAAATAACTGTGGGAAATGGTGGTGAAACTCGCGCAACATGCCGGGATAAACCGTGCCAACACCAGGGTAAACAAATGCAACGCCACCTTTGCTTTGAGGCTTCGGTGAGAAACAACTGCCCGCTGGCGTTTTGTAGTGGCTATTGTCACCCATTACTTTTGGCAACGCATTTTCTATCGCGGTGATCTCTTGTAGTGCAGCCTCAATTGAAGCCGCCTGAATCACGATGTTTGCGCCAAGGTCAACATTGTGTTGAACGCTTTGAAAGTGGCTTAGGTTTGAATGCATCAAGGTGGCGATAGCAAGTTCGCTGTCCGTTGAATCACTAACGCATTTTAGCTCTTCTCTTAACGAGGTTAGCTGAGAAACCAATTCAGTTTGCTCGCAGCCAAAAACCACAAACATCAAACGTTCGCTGGATAGCAAGGGTTTTGGTTCGTGCAAACCGGTCGCTTGAGTCAATATCAGGCTGGTGGCTTTTGGGCTATCGTCACTGAAAGTTAACGCAGCAACACGTGCTTTGTTTGGCTCAGTGAACCAGTAATGGTTAGGTAATGAATGGCTCGGTAATGAACGGCTCGATATCGCATTAACTATATTCAACAATTCATCAAACTGCTGCGAAGCCGATAAGTCAGAGTGTTGCTGTTGATGACTTAAATCTGAAGCGGGGCGGCGTGCAATATCCAGAGCTAGCTGAATGCTATTTCCGGTAGCTGTATCTACAAAGCTCGCCAAATTCGCGTGTGGGTGAATCTTATTCTGAGCAGCATTCAGCGCACTTAACATCAACAATGATGGTGAGTGATGATCCAAACAGAGCTTAACGACATTACCTTGATTGACTGTCTCGATGGCGTGAGCAAGTGCTTGATTAAAATTGCCATCAACCACAACAGTTATCATCTCTGGGAACGAGGAAAATAAGTCGGCAGAAAGCTCAGCCGCGTTTGCTGGCTGAGCTAAAAGAGCGATGCGCAATGGCATCGCTTTATTAGTAGGAACAGTCACTATGACAATTGCTCCTTTTCTGGGTTCTTAGTAGTCTCTTTCTTTGATACTGCTGAGCTAGATTTCGGCAAAAATGCGTCATTTAAGCTCTTGCTGATGGTGACTTTGGCACCTTTCATTACCGCACTTAAACGACCATCTTGGTGGTAAAGCGAGATATCAGCCTGCAGTGAACGAGCCGTGCTTTTTATCACGCTCAGTTCTAGCCAACCTTGGTCACCATTGTGCATCGGTGCGTAACAAACAAACTCACCAATTGCAGACGGTAGGCTTGCCGCGCCGTACTTCAATCGAGCCCATACCAGCATGGCTTGCAACAGATAATCTTCGGCAAATGGCTGGCTATCACCAAAACCTTGCTTAGGAATAAATGATCCGCAGTCGCTGTTTTCAATCTGAGGCAACTGGCATTGAGCCAATAAACCTAAGTCGTCAAAGCATTCGACTGAGGTAATACCTTGCAATCTTGGTCCATGAAACAGAGTGCCGTCACTGTATAGAGCTTGTGCCGTTGTTACAGGAGCTGAAGTGTTGGCTTCAAAGCGCTTTGTCGACGCTTGTTGAACATCTTCAGAAACTTGCACAGAGGCAACTTGCAACTGAGCTTGATACTGTGGTCGTCCTTGGCAACTGATCACTGCTTTTAGGTGACCTTTTGATTTAGCATCAGAGGAAAGAACCAGTCTTAGCTCTTGCACTTCATCAGTATCAAAAATCACACCTTTCAGCAGTTTGTAGTTGTGAACGCTAACGTTCACCCCTAACAGTTGCTCAGCGATTTCACGCATCCATTGGATGGCACACACTGTCGGTAACACTGGGTTACCGGCAATGCAGTGATCTTGAATGAAAGGCAATGCCTTAGGATCAAGATGACGTGTCACAGTAATGCTTGTATTCAGCGGGCTCTCTGCAAGATGCACAGACTCCGCATTAAGCTTTTTTACAGCAGCTTCCTTGTTGTCAGAACCTTGCATGCTCGTGCCAACCAGCAGTTGAATGCCAGTTTCGTTCAGTAGTTGAGAGCTAAATAGCTCTGCACCCGCTTGAAGAGGAATTACGTACACACCGCGCTCTGTAAACATACGCTTCAGCGCTGCGTTTACCATGCCGCCGTCCCACGGTCCCCAGTTGAAGCTCATCACTTTCGCTTGAGGGTTACGCGCAGACAGTTGCAGAGCCGCTTTGTTTAGGATCTCGTTAGACATCGAGTAGTCGCTTTGGCCTGTGTTTCCGTAGAAACCCGCTGCCGAAGAGAACATCGCAATCAGTTTTAGCTTGCTGCTATCAAGACCACCAAGAACGGCTTCTAATCCGCCTACTTTCGTGCCGTAAACCATGTTTAGTTCATCAAGCGTTTTGTCTTGAATGTGTTTGTCAGCCAGTACACCTGCGCCGTGGATAAGACCTGTAATGTCGTCGAAATTTGCCAGTGTTTTCGCTACTGACTCATGGTTCGAAACATCTAAGCTTAGGTATTCAGCGCTCGCGCCAATCTCGTTGAAAGCGGTAAGTGCTGCGTTGATTTCAAGGCTGCTCAATACCGGTTTTAGCAAGGCATCAACTTTTTTCGGCGTTGGCTTATCGCCCGTAGCTTGTAGGTGCGCAATTGCAGCAGGTTTTAGCTCTTTCTCTTGCTTGCCTTGTGCCCACTGAGGTAGCTCGGCTGAAGTAATATGCTTACTACGACCTGCAAGAATGAAGTGAGATTTGCATTGCTTAGCAAGCGTCAGTGCACATTCAAACGTTACGCCTTTAGCACCACCCGTCACAAGTACTTTGTCGCTCTTGGTGAGTTGAGCGCCTGTGTTTTTAGTTTGTGCAGCACCTGGTGTTGCCGCAATCAGTGTTGCACGACCAGATTCACCGTTTTCCGCATGGCTAAGGCCGATTTCAACCGTGTTGGTATCGACATCGAACAGTTCGCCTGTGATAGCTTCAGCTAGGTGACGAGCATCAATAGAAGCGTCAGCATCCAATGCACGGCAGAATACGTTTGACCATTCATGGCTCAGTGTCTTCGTTAGACCAGACAACGCGGCTTGGTTAAGTTCTGCATTCGCTAATTGCTTAGTATCTAGGTAACCAAAGCCACCATCGATACGGCTTAGTGTGAAGAACACGCTGCGACCAGAAACGGTATTCAGCTGACCATTTAGGTGCTTGGCGAACAAGAACGCAGTGGTTAGCGAAGCTCTTGAATCTGCATTCAAGTTAACCGCTTGCTCGTTGCTTTGTTTTGCATCAACGATAGCTTGTAGGTGAATGAAGCCTGCAATCACTTTGTTCGATGTTTTAAGGTCTGCTTCGATGTCGTTAATAACCGCAGTGACACCAGCATCATCGACGCTGTTGAGTGTGTAGCTTGCGATTTCACTGTTTAAAGGTGACGCGGCAGAAAGAGCACTACGCACTACAGCCACTTGAATGCCGTTAGCGGTCAACTTTTCTGCTAGAACACCGGCGTTGTGACCATCATCTGTGATCACGACACAAGCGTCTTTTGAGAAACAATCGACGAGTTTATCTGCCGCTGGTAGCTTTTTTAGCGCTACCTCATTGTGTGGAGGAAGTTCCGCTGTCGCTGTTTCTGCGATAGGCGTTACTGATTCAGCTTTTGGAGTCGCTACGGGTGCAGCAGCGGATAGCTTGCTTTGCATGTAAGTAACGATTTCACCAAGCGTACGACACTCAGTTAGGTCTTCAGGGTTTAGTTCTGGCAGCGTTGGTAGCTGGTCTTGAACTGTACCTAGGATCTCAACGCGTTTGATAGAGTCGATACCAAGGTCTGCTTCCATGTCCATCGCTAGGTCGAGCATTTCTGCTGGGTAGCCAGTTTTATCGGCAACCACTTCCATCATTGTTGATTGAACATGAGCTGGGTTTAGGTCGTTGCTTGCGCTTTCTACCGCTGTATCTGCTTGTGCTTCTGGAGCAGATGCTGCACTCGCGCCTAGCTTGCTGTTCATGTAGTCAACGATTTCGCCAAGAGTACGACACTCAGCTAGATCTTCAGGGTTCAGCTCTGGCAATGTTGGTAGCTGGTCTTGAACTGTTCCAAGGATCTCAACACGTTTGATTGAGTCGATGCCAAGGTCTGCTTCCATGTCCATTGCTAGGTCTAGCATCTCTGTTGGGTAGCCCGTTTTATCCGCCACTACGCTCAACATTGTGCTTTGAACTTGTTCTGCGTTTAAACCGTTTGAGACTGCTTGTACTGGTGCAGATGCTTGAGTTGCTACTGGAGCAGACACCGGAAGCTTACTGTTCATATAGTCGACGATCTCGCCTAGAGTACGACACTCAGCGAGATCTTCAGGGTTTAGCTCTGGAAGAGTCGGTAGTTCGTCTTGAACCGTACCTAGAATTTCAACACGCTTGATTGAGTCGATACCAAGGTCAGCTTCCATATCCATTGCTAGGTCTAGCATTTCAGTCGGGTAGCCCGTTTTCTCTGCGACTACTTCTAACATGGTTTTTTGAACGACAGCGGCATCTAGTCCGTTGTTAGATATTACCGGAGCAACTACTTCAGTTTGTGCTGTAACTGGTGCAGACGCTGGAAGCTTGCTGTTCATGTAGTTAACGATTTCGCCAAGAGTACGACACTCTGCTAAGTCTTCAGGGTTTAGCTCCGGAAGAGTAGGCAGTTCATCTTGAACCGTACCAAGGATCTCAACACGCTTGATTGAATCGATACCAAGGTCTGCTTCCATATCCATTTCTAGATCAAGCATTTCCGTTGGGTAACCTGTCTTCTCAGCAACAACTTCTAGCATGGTTTGTTGAACGACTTTCGCATCAAGACCGTTAGCGGCTTGAACAGGAGCAGTTGCGCTTGGCTGTGCGGCAACAGGCGCTGATGCTGGCATCTTGCTGTTCATGCTTTTACTGTTCATGTAGCCGACGATTTCGCCAAGCGTACGGCACTCAGCTAAATCTTCAGGGTTCAGCTCAGGTAGGTTTGGCATTTCGTCTTGAACGGTACCAAGGATCTCTACGCGCTTGATTGAGTCGATACCAAGGTCTGCTTCCATGTCCATTTCTAGATCAAGCATCTCTGTTGGGTAGCCCGTTTTCTCGGCAACCACTTCTAGCATCACTTTTTCAGCGTCGGCTGTTTGTACTGCTACTGGTGCAGCCACAGGAGCTGGTTGTGCTTTTACTGGCACAGGCTGAGCTGCAACCGGTGCTGCTGCTTGAGCGGCTACTTGTGGTGCAGGAACGGCTTTCTGTACTGGAGCTTGTTGAGCTACTACTGTTGGAGCTTGCGCAGCTTCTACAGGAGCCGACTGTACTTGAGCTACAGGTTGTTGAACGACAGCTGCTGGAGTAGCTGGAGCTTGAATCGCTGGCTGAGCATTTACAGAAGCAACGAAGGTTGGTTGTGCCGTTTGTACTGAACCTTGCGTCAGCATATTAAGTGCTGAGTTGTTGCTGTGCGCTTGCATTTCTAGGTAATGAGCGTGAGCTTTTAGCGTTTCAGCTTGGTGCTGGTGGAACATCTCCATAGAACGCTGTAGGTTCTCAGGAATTGCTACGCCTGCTGTTGCCATTTTCGCTTGCTCAGACATTAGGGTGTTGAACGTGTCACCGTATTGCTGAGGAATCGCCAAGAATTGCTGATGTACTTCTGCTGCTTGTTGTTGAGCATTGAAGAACGACTGCAATGAAGACTCATCTACCGTTACTTGAGCTGTTGGCTGACTAGTCGCTGGGGCAGTTTGAACCACTTGTGATTGCGGAGTTGCTGTTGCCACTTGTGCACTTGGTGCTGGAGCAGCTGACTGTTGTACATTTGAAGCTTGAGGAGCAGCCACAGGTACTTCAACGATTTCTGTTTTAATCACTTCTTTTTCCACGATTTTCTCGACTTCAACTTTCACTTCAACAATCTCAGTCTTTTCGGTGACGTTGCCCGAAGCCAATGATTGATCCATTTTCTTACGAGTAGCAGGGCTGATGTAGTTGGTTGCATTCAGCTTGATGTTCATTGGTGATGCTTTCGCAGGTTCAGCAATGTCAGCTTGGTAAGGGTCAATGTTGTCTAATGAAACACCAGCCACGCACAGTTGAACCGCAGCTAAGCGAAGCTGTTGGTCACTGTCGCCTTTAGGGCTTGGGTTGATGCTGATTGCGTAAAGTTCTTCGTTCTTATCAGCCAATGTTTTTTCAACCAGCTTTTGAAGAATGTTTTTCGGACCGAACTCAACGAATACGCGCGCGCCTGCTTGATACATCGCTTCAATTTGCTCGCTGAAACGAACCGATTGCAGCATGTGTTGCTTGAACGCTTTCTTGATCGCTTTAGCGTCTTTGCTGTGCAGTTTGCCCGTTGCGTTTGAGTAAAGCGGCAGCGTTGGAGCGCTGAATGAAGCTTTATCAATTGCCGCAGCAAATGGCTTTTGAGCGTGAGCAACAAGCGGTGTGTGGAAAGCACCAGATACTGGTAGAGCAATCGCTTTGAAGCCTTGTTCTGTTAGCGCTTGTGCTGCTTGTTGAACGGTTGCTGTTGGACCCGCAATAACCAATTGAGTCGGAGCGTTGTAGTTGGCAATGCTCACGCCTTCGAATTGGCTGATGCAGCTTTCAACGGCTGGAAGTTTGTCTGCGTCTAGGATGACCGCAAACATAGTACCGCTGTCACCTTGTTCTGGTGTTGCAGCCATCGCATCGCCACGAGCGAAAGCTAGCTGGTAGTAATCGTCTTGCGAGATAACACCCGATGCACATAGTGCGCTTAGCTCACCAAAGCTGTGGCCTGCGACCATGTCTGCTTTGAAGCCAGCTTGAGTCATGATGTCGAACTGACCCATAGACACAGTACCAATCGCACTTTGCGCATTCGCCGTGTTGGTTAGGACCGCTTCTTGAGCTTTGGTTGCTTCTGGTGTGAAGGTTGGAATTGGGAACAGAATTTGCGACAGAGCCGTTTTCTTGTGCTGACCAAATACTTGATCCGCTTGAGCAAGCTGTTGGCGCATTTCTGGGTAATGACATGCAAGCTCGCGACCCATGTTTAGGTATTGCGAACCTTGACCAGCAAATAATGCAGCCACTTTACCTGCACCATTTTCAGCAATCAGTGCCGACTCACGGTAGCTAGTACCGTTTGGCATCTGCCAATGTGCTTTGGTTTGGCTCTCAAGCATAGAAATCGCTTGAGTCAGTTGCGCTTGAAGGTCTGCTTGGTCAGTGACAACTAAACCAAGGCGAGCGTGCTTAGCGTCTACTTCGCGTAGAGCGTGCTGCTCAGCAAGCGCTTCTAGCTTGAACGCAGCGTCTGCAGCTTGAGTTGAAACCTGCTTGAGCTCATTGATCAGTGCTTGACGAGATTCCGCGCTGAATAACAGAGTTTGCGGTACTTGGCGTTGACGGTATTTGTCACCGCGAGCGTGTTCTGGTGTGTACTCTTCCAATACCACATGGAAGTTCGTGCCACCAAATCCAAACGAGCTGATGCCTGCACGGCGCGGTGTGCCGTCGACACGTTTCATCCAAGGACGTGTTTGTGTGTTTAGGTAGAACGGTGAGTTCTCGATATCCAACTTAGGATTCGGAGCCGATACGTTGATCGTTGGCGGCAGTACTTTGTGGTGCAGTGCTAATGCAGCTTTGATTAAACCTGCAGTACCCGCGGTTGATTTAGTGTGACCAATTTGAGATTTCACAGAGCCTAACGCAATGTGTTGCTTCTCGTCATTGTTCTCACTGAATACCGAGTTTAAGCCACCAAATTCAGCCACATCACCCGCTGCAGTACCTGTCCCGTGCGCTTCTAAAAGGCCAAGTGTGTGCGGTGCGAAACCAGCATCATCGTAAGCACGTTTTAGTGCTTTTGCTTGTCCTTCAGGGCGAGGTGCGTAAATACTCTTGAACTTACCATCCGAAGAAGAACCAACTCCTTTAATCACAGAGTAGATTCTGTCGCCGTCGCGCTCTGCATCTTCAAGACGCTTAAGAGCAACCATGCCGATGCCTTCACCAATCATCATGCCTTTTGAATCGATATCGAAAGGTTGAATGGTTTCATTAGTAGTGAATGCTGGTGTTTTAGAGAAGCTCATGTACATGGTTGGTGAGTTATCAGTACACACACCACCTGTGATCATCATTTCACTGCGGCCTTCAACTAGCTCACTTAGAGCCATACGCATTGCGGCTAGAGAGCCTGCACACGCAGCGTCTACTACACAGTTGATGCCACCAAGGTCAAAGCGGTTAGCAATACGACCTGAAATTACGTTACCCAATGAACCAGGGAATGAGTTCTCTTCCCAGTGGATGTATTGGTCTTGGAATTTTTTGATCAGCATTTCGCTGTCGTCGTCGCTGATACCACTGCTCTTGAAGACTTTTTTCAAAACAGGGTATTGAAGACGAGCATTTAGGCTTTGAGCGATCTTCTGACCACCACCAACACCGAGCGTGATACCGATCTTATCGCGATCGTAGCCTTCAGGCAGCTTGGCATCTTCAAGTACTTCTTTTGCCACGATCAGAGAAAGCAGCTGTGAAGTGTCTGTCAGTTCTAGGATATTTGGCGGAAGGCCGAACTCCATTGGGTTGAAGTCTACTTCTGGGATGAAACCACCGCGCTTACAGTAAGACTTGTCTGGCGTAGTACGATCTGAATCGTAGTAATCTTCTGGACGCCAGTGCGTATCTGGTACTTCAGTAATCGCATCGATCTTTTCGCTGATAAGATCCCAAAATTTATTCAGGTAGCGAGAGTTTGCAAACATGCTCGCCATACCAACGATAGCGACAGGCATATCTTTAAGGCGTTTATTCAGTCGAGAATCGTCGACTGATTCCGGTGTATTTGTCTCGGGTTGGCTCATTATGAGTCTCCACTAGAAATCACAGAAAGTGATGTCGTGTTTTGAGGCTGCGCTTTTAAAGCTATAGAAAGAAAATCTGAAACAGACTTAGGGAAGCGCAGCTGAAAATTCAGGTTGCTGAGTGGCGGCAACCAGATAGAAATTAGTTTTTCGAAGTGCGTTGACTTACGAGAGTAGGGGAGGTGTTTCATGCGCGACGGTGGCATTCAAATGTTGAGGCGATGTCCATTAAAATCCTGTTCAAAGTCTGACTAAACGACAAGTCGGTATCCGCAAAGAAAACGTGTGAATTTGTTTAATGGTTGAGCAGGCTACCCGAGGTGAGTGGTCGATACAATGCTCCCAGAGGCCACTATGATCTGTTCAGACCAGATGAATTTGGCATGGTTTTGATTTTTGTATTTTTAATTTAATTAACTTATTGATAATTAATGGGTATGGGTTGTTTTTTAGTTTTTTTACTCTATATTTTGACTTGGTGAGATCTATGTCATATTTTTGTAAGTAACATTTAATGGATGCCTCTTGTGTAAGGCTAAGTGTGATCTGTGTTTTAATTTGTTATTATTTGAAAAATTAGTTTTAAGTCCTCATATGAAGGGGATTTCCCTCCCGTATTCTCTAGGTTCCACTTAATTCATAGGTGAGTTAAATTTGTTCGATTGGGTTGTTCCAATCGTGTTTTGAAGAGTGATTTATAGAAGTGAGTTCGAGTTAAATGAAAACTTCCGTTGTTGATTTGTGGTTATGTTCTCTGAGTAATTTAAATGACCAGCCAAACAATGTATCGCAGCTCAAAAAGAGACTGACAGCCGATGAGATTGCCAAAGTTGAGCGCTATCGAATGCCTTCATCTCAGACTCAAGCTTTGTATGTACGAAATTATCTGAGAGCGATCTTATCTCTCTACTCTTGTTTGTCGGCTGAAGAGTGGCGTTTTGAATATGGTGAGAAAGGAAAGCCAAGATTAATTGAGAAACAACAAATAGAAACCGGCCTGAATTTCAATATCAGTCATAGCAAAGAACATTTGTTAATCGCAGTTTGTCAGAGAGAAGGGAAGTCACTTCAATTAGGCGTCGATATTGAACATGCCAGAAGCTCGACCAATATCGACTCGATTATGAAACACTACTTTTCAGATACGGAATTGACGGATTTACTTGAGCTCAACAAAGAAAAACAGAGAGAGCGCTTTTTCGATCTTTGGGCGCTGAAGGAGTCGTATATCAAAGCGACGGGCAAGGGGCTAGCGACATCATTGCGAAGCTTTTCGTTCGATTTCTCCAATCTGACGGAGCAAACATTGCCAATTCACTCTTCGGATTTTCAACCAAACTTGCAGGATGAAATTAGATTGCATGGTGAAATCAGCATATACAGTGGAGTTGGGTTGGATGTTACTGAGCAAACCGATAGTTCTACAAGTTGGCAATGTTGCTTAGGGCGGCTGGATGAGCAGTATCGCTTTGCGGTTACGCTTGGTGGAAATTTGTTACCGATGCAGATGATGCAGATAGAGATGAGAACCTTTTCGTCGTCTCACCTCTTTTAAACTAGCTTGGTGAGACGAAATTAGCTCGTTTCGCCAATCATCGCTTTTAATACTTCAGCGGGTACTGGCTGCAGTTGCTTGTCTTTATCAAGACAGACCATTTCAATATCACCAATCACGGCAGGCTTAGTGGCATCTTTACGCCACACTTCTTGTCGCCATAGCGTTTTGTATTTGCCATCAAGTTCAAAAGAGGTTCGGATGTCGCAGATCTCAGCGAACTCAACCCCATCTTGAAAAGTCATGTTGGCTTTATATACCGCAAAACCTAACCCATGTTCATTCCACAATGTCGCCAGTTTATCGCTACCCAATACATGCTCGCGCGCACGCTCGAAGTATTTAAGAAAGTTAGGGTGATAAACCACACCTGAGTGATCGGTATCTTCATAGTAAATTTGTACTGGGTGGTGGTAGATCTGGCTCATTGATATCAACTCTTGGTAAATAGTGGATCAGTAAATCTGACTAAGTTGTGCAGCACTCTACAGGATAGGTAGAAATTACTTCAAGGCATCATCGTGAAAGGGGCTTTTGGTCAGACCTCATTTATCACTGATGCTTTGGTCAACTCCCACCCATTTATAAATATTCTATGTGTCATTTTCCACCCATTAAATTTTGCAAAGAGTGGACGACTCATGTTGGCAACTATGATGAAGCCTTGTGGTTAAAGGTTTGTTAATGTCTTGTGTCAATGTGGCGCGCTAATTGCCTTAGTGAAAGCACGCAGTTCCCATTGAAGGGCTGCTTTGTTTACTAAGGAGAATAATAATGTTTAAGCCTCTTACCCTGCTGTCTGTATCTGCTCTGGCGCTCACAAGTTTTAATGTTGCTGCAAACTGTGATCCAGGTGAAATCGTGATTAAATTCAGTCATGTAACCAATACCGACAAGCACCCGAAAGGCATTGCCGCTTCTTTACTGGAAGAGCGAGTAAACACGGAAATGAATGGCAAAGCTTGTATGCAAGTTTTCCCTAACTCAACACTCTACGATGATAATAAAGTACTGGAAGCCCTGTTAAATGGTGATGTTCAAATGGCGGCACCATCGCTGTCTAAATTTGAGAAGTTCACTAAGAAATACCGCATTTTTGACCTTCCTTTCCTATTTGAAGACGTAGAAGCTGTTGACCGTTTCCAAAACTCAGAGTCTGGCGAAAAGCTGAAGAACGCGATGAAGCGTCGTGGCCTTCAAGGACTAGCGTTTTGGCACAATGGCATGAAACAGATGTCAGCAAACAAACCTCTTATCAATCCTGAAGACGCGGAAGGTTTGAAATTCCGTGTTCAAGCATCAGACGTATTGGTTGCTCAGTTTGAACAACTGGGTGCTAACCCACAGAAGATGTCTTTCAAAGAAGTATACGGTGGCCTACAAACTAAGGTTATCGATGGCCAAGAGAACACATGGTCAAATATCTACGGTAAGAAGTTCTTTGAAGTACAAGACGGCGTGACAGAAACTAACCACGGCATCCTTGATTACCTGGTAGTAACGTCGAACGACTTCTGGAAAGACCTACCTGAAGATGTACGTACGCAACTTGGCACAATCGTTCAAGAAGTGTCTGAGACTCGTAACGCAGAATCTTCAAAAGTTAACCTAGCGAACAAAAACAACATCATCGAAGCGGGTGGTGAGGTTCGTACGCTTACGCCTGAACAGCGTGAAGCATGGGTAACTGCGCTTCAACCAGTATGGAAGAAGTTTGAAAAAGACATCGGTTCAGATCTTATCGATGCAGCGTTAGCTTCAAACCAATAACACCGCTAAAGGAGTGGCGTACATTTCGCCACTCCTTATTAAAATAACTATAAGCGGAGTCAATTATGGATAATCCTCAAATGGAACAACCAAATTCTAGCGAATCAGCACTGGAAACCTCTCTTTTTTCCAAAGTCGGAAGAGTTACGGATGTGATTGAAGAGTCATTAATCGCATTTTTCCTTGGCGCAATGACGCTACTTACTTTTGCCAATGTGGTGTTTCGATACGCATTCAACGACAACATCTTATGGGCACTGGAACTGACCGTGTTCATGTTCGCTTGGATGGTGTTAGTAGGCGCATCTTATGGCGTCAAAAAGCACTTCCACATTGGCGTTGATGTGATCATTAACCTTGCCCCAGAAAAGCTACGTAAAGTGTATGCGTTAATCGCCGTCACAAGCTGCCTAGCATTCTCAATCTTACTTCTTATCGGTTCTTGGAATTATTGGTACCCATTCGCGACTGAGCGCGCTTGGTATGAAACCGATGATATTCCAATGCCAGAGATGCTTCAGTTTCTTGCCGACTGGCTGAATGAAGGCGAACGATACGAGAAATTGCCACGTTTTATTCCTTACATGGCACTGCCGATTGGTATGGCAATGCTGACGTTCCGATTCATTCAAATCGCTTATCAAGTGGCGACGGGCAAACTTGACCGCATGATTGCAGGCCATGAAGCCGAAGAAGAGCTGGACGCATTGAAAGCTGATGTTTTAGCGGGTTCTGATGAAGACGCGACAGCGGTATTGGATTCGACTAAGCCAAACAAGGCGAACGAGTCGGGCACAAAATCTAACGGTAAGGAAGACTAATCATGGCAATGTTATTTCTATTTTTAATGGTAATTGCTTTCATGTTGGTCGGTGTGCCAATTGCGATTTCCCTCGGTTTATCAAGCGTCATATTCTTATTGATGCATTCAGATGCTTCTTTGGCATCCGTTGCACAAACGCTGTTTAATGCATTTGCAGGCCACTACACTCTCTTAGCGATTCCTTTCTTTATCTTGGCCTCTAGCTTTATGTCTACTGGTGGTGTGGCGAAACGTATTATCCGTTTTGCTATTGCAATGGTGGGTTGGTTCCGCGGCGGTTTAGCAATGGCATCGGTTGTGGCGTGTATGATGTTCGCAGCGTTATCTGGGTCGTCTCCAGCAACGGTAGTGGCAATCGGTAGTATTGTTATCGCGGGTATGATCAAAAACGGCTACACAAAAGAGTTCGCGGCAGGGGTTATCTGTAACGCGGGTACGTTGGGTATCTTGATTCCACCATCCATCGTTATGGTGGTTTACGCGGCGGCGACGGATGTATCTGTGGGTCGTATGTTCTTAGGCGGCGTGATTCCTGGCCTGTTGGCGGGTGTGATGTTGATGATAGCTATCTACATTGCAGCACGTATTAAGAAAATTCCTGCACAGCCATTTGTGGGCTGGGGTGAGATGTTCGCAGCCGCGAAGGATGCGAGCTGGGGCTTGTTGCTGATTGTTATCATTTTAGGTGGTATCTACGGCGGTATCTTTACTCCGACAGAAGCGGCGGCTGTTGCAGCGGTTTACGCGTTCTTCATTGCTAACTTTATCTACAAAGATATGGGGCCGTTTGCGGACAAGAAAAATACAAAGCCTGCTTTGGTGAAAGTGTTCCAAACGTTTTTCCATAAAGACACCAAAGACACGCTCTATGATGCGGGTAAGCTGACCATCATGCTGCTGTTTATCATTGCCAATGCTCTGATTCTTAAACATGTACTGACAGAAGAACGTATTCCTCAGATGATCACGGAATCGATGTTGTCTGCAGGTTTAGGTCCAATCACCTTCTTGATTGTGGTGAACGTTCTACTCTTGATTGGTGGGCAGTTCATGGAGCCATCAGGTTTGCTGATCATCGTTGCTCCGTTGGTTTTCCCAATTGCAATTGCACTGGGCATCGACCCAATTCACCTTGGTATCATGATGGTGGTGAACATGGAGATAGGGATGATAACACCGCCTGTGGGGCTCAACTTGTTTGTGACCGCAGGGGTCGCGAAGATGTCGATGATGAACGTAGTAAAAGCCGCACTGCCATGGGTTGGCGTGATGTTCTTATTCTTAATTATCGTAACGTATGTGCCTTGGGTATCAACATGGTTACCAACCACCTTGATGGGACCGGAGATCATAACCAAATAGCGGTTCGTTCTATGTGATTAGAATTGAAAAAGTCTCATTGGAATAAAAAATGAGGAGGTCACTAGACCTCCTCATCTATATTTCTACCGCGACTCGAATGAGGATTAATCTGCTCATACAGTGCTCGCTTCGCTTCTAATTCTGGTGTGTTTAAGTCGACATGCTGATCGGTGTAGTAGATACCGTCTATCTCAAACGTATCAGTAATCGATGGTACTTTCGTTTTCTCACCCATACCTATTTCCTTATCCCATTTATTGCATAACATCCTGTTATCAAAATAAGTATAGGTGATCTTGCTCCCAAATCTAATCTAGTTTTGTTCTACCTTATAAGACTCTTTCGTGAGCTGGTGTTTTTGCATCTTGTCGTAGAGTGTTTTTCGGGGAAGTTGTAGCCTTTCCATTGTCTCTTTTATGCTGCCGTTACACTCAATAAGTGCTTGCTTTAAGGTATTTTTTTCAAAATCAGAGACCAGCTCGGTGAGTGACATTTCATGTGCGGTGTCAGTGCTGTTTTCTGACATGTGAGAAAGCTTACCTAACAACACAAAACGTTCTGCAGTATTACGCAATTCACGTACATTTCCCGGCCAATCATGGGCTAGAAGCTCATGTAGCTGCTTTTGTGGAAGCGCAGGGGCTGTTTTCCCATAGCGAGCTGCTGCAACAAGTAAGAAGTGGTGAAATAGTGCAGGGATGTCTTCTTGGCGGCTTCTTAACGGCGGTAAATCCAAGGTGACGACATTGAGTCGGTAATAGAGGTCTTGTCGAAACGTCCCTTCTTCAGCGGCTTTCTTTAGATCGATTTTGGTGGCGGCAATCACACGAATATCGAGAGGCACCAAGCTATTGGATCCAACTCTCTCAATCACGCGTTCCTGCAATACACGCAGTAGGCGTATTTGTGCTTGCATTGGCATGGATTCAATTTCATCTAAGAATAGGGTTCCGCCTTGAGCAAATTCAAATTTACCGACACGTTTGCTTTCTGCGCCAGTAAACGCGCCTTTCTCATGTCCATAGAGTTCGCTTTCAATCAGGTTCTCTGGAACCGCACCGCAATTGACGGCGACGAAGTTTTGTTCTCGTCGGCTGCTTTGTTCATGCAGGGAACGTGCGACCAGTTCTTTGCCTGTGCCAGTTTCACCAAAGAGTAAAATGTCAGCGTTAGTGTCTGCCACATGAGTGATGATAGAACGCAGCTCAGTCATGGATTGTGTGTCACCAATGATTCTTGGTCCAAGTGTTTTACTGGCCTTGAGCGAGCGCTTTAATTCAAGGTTCTCAAGGGTGAGTTGACGTTTGTCTATCGCACGTTTAGTTGTTTCGATTAAGCGCTCATTGGCGAACGGCTTTTCAATGAAATCATAGGCACCGTCTTGGATGGCTTGCACTGCCATGGAGATGTCACCGTGGCCTGTGATCATAATGACGGGAAGTTCTTTATCTTTGTGCATCAGGGTATTGAGTAGATCATGCCCTGATATACCCGGTAAGCAAATGTCAGTGATGATGACATGGGGAAGACCATCCGCTTGGATAGCGAGCAAGGCGGATTCTGCATCGGGAAAGAATTCAGCATCAATATCAGCAAGCTCAAAACTCTGCTCGATAGCCATTCTTAAATCGGATTCATCATCAATGAAATAGACGTGACACATAGTTATTCCTTTAATCTTTTATTTTTATTATTGGTGAAGGTGTACTGGTTTGCTTGGCGACTAATCTGATTCTTTTGTTGGAACGATAGGTAACTCGATACTAAATCGAGCACCACCTTGAGGGCTGGTACCTGTAATAAGCTTTCCGTTAATTCCGCTGATTATTTGTTGAGAGATCGACAGGCCTAACCCAAGCCCATTCTTCTTCGTGGTATGGAAAGGTTCGAAAAAATCGCCGTTCGAAGGTGAGGAAAACCCCGGGCCATTGTCATCGATATGAATAAGCAGTGTACTCGTTGTGTCTGTGCTTGGTGGTCGTATCTCCAACAAGATGGACAATTGCTTGTCTTCTTGTTGATCCATTGCTTGAATGGCATTGGTCAGCAAGTTAATAACGACTTGTTCCAGTTGGATAGCATTGGCGACCACACGAACATCAAAAGCATCGGGTAACTCATTAATTTTTACCCTCTCGCTCTTGAGTTGAGGCTTCATCAGTTCTTTTGAGGAATGAAGAACCGGTAAAATTTGTAATGTATGTAGTTCTTCCGCGGTCGATTTCTTAGCAAAGGAGCGAAGTTGGTGACTGATTTTAGCCATTCGATCGGTGAGCGCTGAAATCCGCGATAAGTTGTCATCAACACGGTCGGTCTTTTCTTTGGCGAGAAACAGTCGACCATTGTCTGCATAACTACGAATAGCCGCTAACGGGTTGTTCAGCTCATGACTGATGCTTGCTGACATCTGCCCCAGAACGGCCAATTTTGCGGCTTGTATGAGTTCATCTTGGGTTTGTCTGAGTACGCGCTCTGTTTCGATACGTTGCTTGATCTCTATATGAAGCTCAGAAGTTCTTTCGAGCACTTGAAATTCAAGTTTCTGGTTCGCTTCAGACTGCAATCTGTCGATCTGCGCACGCCTTTGTTGACGATGTGTGTTGAGTTGTATCGCCAGATAAATAATGGCGAATACTAAGCTCAACACCACGAGGTAGGCGATCAAATCCCACCAGACTAGGTGAGTTGGAGAGAACACTCTGACGGTTAATCTAGGGTCGGACAGGAAGCGTGAAGAGGTAAAGAACTGTTCCTTTACCAATGGATGAGACGACTTAATGCTGCTGGTGGCGCTTTCTAAATCGCCGGAGAAATGGAGGCTCTCGATATTGGTATCTAGATATTGTTGGCTTTCTCTAATACGAGATCGTTGCTCTTCGCCCAAAGGTTGGAGGCTTTTGAACAGCCATTCAGGATTGCTCGACATAAAAACAATTTGGTCTTTATCGTCAGCAACAAAAAAGCTCTGCTTACCCTTCCAACTGGCTTCAATCAGCGATAAATCCATCTTTACGACAATAACGCCAATAATTTCAGCGGCATAGGATACAGGGTAGGAATAGTAATAGCCGCGTTTTCCTGAGGTCGAACCTAACGCAAAGTATTGGTTTTCATGACCAAGAATGGCCTGTTGGAAATAGGGGCGAAAAGCAAAGTTACGTCCAACAAAAGAACGCTGTTGATTCCAATTACTGGCCGCAATCGTGGTGCCGATGCTGTCGAGTAAATACGTGTCTGATGCTTGAATGACAGTGTTTACATGGCGTAGGTAGCGATTGGTGAGTTCAATTTGAGCAGAGTTACTGGGTGAATGCAGGGCATCAATCAACTCTTTGTCTTTTGATAAGAGCTCTGGAATGTGCGCGAATTTGTCGAGTTGGCTTGAAATATGGACCGAAAAGCGGTCGAGTTTGGATTGATGATCATTTAACAAACTTTGATGGCTGGTGTTCCATACCCAGTGGCCACCGACAATCATCAACAAGCTATAAGTGATCAACAATAAAACAGGCACTCTTAAAGCTTGAAACATGGTGGATCTCCGCTAAATCTGGGCAAAATCAACAAGCCTGCATTCTCTGGTTTATGACCGTAGACAATAGTTTTTTTACGGAAATTTAAGAGTTAGCAGATCAGAATAGGTTAAGGCCTTGTAATGGAGATTGTTGAAAAAGTTATCGACTCTGAGGGGTAAAACAAGAGCAAGATCTCTTTTTAAGGTTTTTAGCAAAAAAAGCCCTCCATTCCCTTGAAAAAGTCGCTATTGTCCCCATTTCTGATGTGCTAAGTGATGATTTGATCGTTTTTGTATCATTTAGTTGGACGAATTTAGAGCATTCATCATCAAGCAGAGGTGAACGGCTCGACAGAGATTAAACAGATCGCTAGAATGTCGCGTCTAAAATTTCTGTCCTGAGGCTAATCGGAGATACCTTTCTTGTTTCTGAAAACAAGCTTTATTGCGTTTTAATCGACGCGTGAAGAACGAAGATATCGCTGATTAGTCTGGTGTTTGGTTGAATAATCAATTCAGACATCAATGCTCGATTTTAAATTAGGTGTTCGGATAGAGCACTACACAAGAATGAAGCTAACAACGTCGGCTTTGAATAAAAGCTAAGTTACGGCTCATATGCTCAGATTACTGAGCCAGTTTTGAGGTTTATATAATGCAAGTTACTGTTGAAACGCTAGAAGGCCTAGAGCGCCGTCTTAATATTACTGTTCCTGCTGCTAACATCGAAGATGCAGTTACAGCTGAACTACGCAACATCGCGAAAAACCGTCGTTTCGATGGTTTCCGTAAAGGCAAAGTGCCAATGAAGATGGTTGCTAAAATGTACGGCCAAGCAGTACGTCAAGACGTGATGGGCGAAGTAATGCAACGTCACTTCATCGAAGCGATCGTTAAAGAGAAAATCAACCCAGCTGGCGCACCTACTTTCGCACCAGTTGAAAACAACGCAGGCGCTGACCTAGTATTCAACGCAACTTTTGAAGTTTACCCAGAAGTTGAGCTGAAAGGTCTAGAAAACATCACTGTTGAGAAACCAGCAGTAGAAGTTAAAGAAGCTGACGTTGAAGAGATGATCGAAACTCTACGTAAGCAACAAGCAACTTGGACTGAAGTTGAAACTGCAGCTGACGCTGGTTCTCGTGCAACTATCGACTTCGTTGGTTCTATCGACGGTGAAGAGTTCGAAGGCGGCAAAGCTGAGAACTTCCCACTAGAGATGGGTGCTGGTCGCATGATCCCTGGTTTTGAAGACGGTATCGTTGGTAAAACAACAGGTATGGAATTTGAAATCGAAGTAAACTTCCCAGAAGATTACCACGCAGAAAACCTAAAAGGTAAAGCTGCTAAGTTCGCAATCAAGATCAACAAAGTTGAAGCTCGTGAACTTCCAGAACTAAACGAAGAATTCGTTTCTAAGTTTGGCGCTGCTGACGGTGTTGAAGGTCTTAAAGCTGAAGTTCGTAAGAACATGGAGCGTGAGCTTAAGCAAGCTGTTAAGAACCGCATCAAAGAGCAAGCAATCGACGGTCTAGTTAACGAAAACAACATCGACGTACCTTCTGCTCTTATCGATCAAGAGATCGGTGTTCTTCGTCAACAAGCTGCTCAACGTTTTGGTGGCAACACTGAAGCTGCTGACCAACTTCCACGTGAACTGTTCGAAGAGCAAGCTAAACGTCGCGTAGTTGTAGGTCTTCTTCTTGGTGAAGTAATCAAGACTGAAGAACTAAAAGCTGACGACGAAAAAGTTAAAGCTATCATCCAAGAGATGGCTACAGCATACGAAGATCCAACTGAAGTTATTGCTTACTACGAGCAAAACGAGCAAATGATGAACAACATGCGCAATGTTGCTCTAGAAGAGCAAGCTATTGATGCAATCATCGCTAAAGCTCAAGTTTCTGATAAAGAAGTTAGCTTCAACGAGCTAATGAATCAGCAACCTGCTTAATATAGTAATATCTGACGTAGAAGGTTGACGTACGGTCAACAATTCTGCTAACAATGGTCCGTATGATTTAATCATTCGGGCCATTTATTTTAGGGACATAAGAATATGAGCTACCAAGAAAAAAACACAATGCCATCGATTATGGACGCACTAGTTCCTATGGTGGTTGAACAGACTTCCCGTGGTGAACGTTCTTACGATATTTATTCTCGTCTATTAAAAGAACGTATCATTTTCTTAACAGGTCAAGTGGAAGACCACATGGCAAATCTTGTCGTGGCTCAACTGCTTTTCTTGGAATCAGAAAACCCAGACAAAGATATCTATCTTTACATCAACTCACCTGGCGGTAGCGTAACAGCGGGCATGTCTATCTACGACACAATGCAGTTCATCAAGCCAAACGTGAGCACAGTATGTATGGGTCAAGCTTGCTCTATGGGTGCATTCTTACTAGCGGGTGGTACTCCAGGTAAGCGTCACGTGCTTCCAAACTCACGTGTAATGATTCACCAGCCACTTGGCGGCTTCCAAGGCCAAGCGTCTGATATTCAAATTCACGCGCAAGAGATCCTAACGATCAAGCAAAAGCTAAACAAACTATTGGCAGAGCATACAGGTCAGCCTTTAGAAGTTGTTGAGCGTGATACAGATCGTGACAATTTCATGTCTGCTGATCAAGCAGTAGAATACGGCTTAGTGGATTCAGTTCTTAATCACCGCGGTCAATAATTGCACGGCAATTGTTTAACGCAAAGTGATTCAAATTGATATACACTCAAGCATAGAGAGTAAAGGCTAAGAGGTTAGCGAATGACAGATAAAAGCAAAGAGGGTGGTAGCGGTAAACTGCTTTACTGCTCTTTCTGTGGCAAAAGCCAACACGAAGTTCGCAAGTTAATCGCAGGTCCTTCTGTTTACATTTGTGATGAATGTGTCGATCTTTGTAACGACATTATTCGTGAAGAAATTAAAGATGTTCTTCCTAAGAAAGAATCGGAATCGCTGCCAACGCCGCGTGAGATTCGTGAGCATCTTGACGACTATGTAATCGGTCAAGAATACGCGAAGAAAGTGCTAGCAGTTGCGGTATACAACCACTACAAGCGTTTGCGTAATGGTGACACGACAGCTGAAGGCGTAGAGCTAGGTAAGAGTAACATTCTTCTTATCGGTCCAACTGGTAGTGGTAAAACGCTACTGGCTGAAACACTGGCTCGTTTCCTAGACGTTCCATTCACAATGGCAGATGCAACAACACTAACCGAAGCTGGTTACGTGGGCGAAGATGTTGAAAACATCATCCAGAAGTTGCTTCAGAAATGTGATTATGACGTAGCGAAAGCGGAACGTGGCATTGTTTACATCGATGAAATCGACAAGATTTCTCGTAAAGCTGAAAACCCATCAATCACGCGTGACGTGTCTGGTGAAGGTGTACAGCAAGCTCTACTAAAACTTGTTGAAGGTACAGTTGCTTCAGTTCCACCTCAAGGTGGTCGTAAGCATCCACAGCAAGAGTTCTTGCAAGTGGACACGTCTAAGATCCTATTTATTTGTGGCGGAGCATTCTCTGGCCTAGATAAAGTGATTGAACAACGTGTAGAAAAAGGTTCGAGCATTGGTTTTGGCGCAGAAGTGCGTTCAAAAGACGAAGCAAAAACTGTGGGTGAACTGTTCACTCAAGTTGAGCCTGAAGATTTGGTGAAGTACGGTCTAATTCCGGAATTCATTGGTCGTCTACCCGTGACAACGACATTGACAGAACTTGACGAAGAAGCTCTAGTTCAAATTCTTTGTGAACCGAAGAATGCGCTTACTAAGCAGTACGCAGCATTGTTTGAAATCGAAGATACTGAATTAGAATTCCGCGAAGATGCTCTACGTGCGATTGCTAAGAAAGCAATGGAACGTAAAACGGGTGCTCGTGGTCTGCGTTCTATCTTGGAGGGTGTTCTACTAGAAACTATGTACGAACTGCCATCTTCGACAGATGTAAGCAAGGTTGTGATTGATGAGTCGGTAATTAATGGTGAGTCAGAACCACTATTGATTTACAGCAACTCAGATAACCAAGCCGCGGTTGCAGAGTAGGTCTTTTTTAGACAAGTCACTCAAATTGAAAAAGGAGGTAAGCAATTACCTCCTTTTTTTTATTCTTCCATTGAATCCAGTCGTTTAAGCCCCATATACTGCTTTATAAGTTAAAGCGGAAGAGAGAAATATATGAACTTGGAACGTTCCGAGCGTATCGAAATCCCCGTGCTACCTCTACGTGATGTAGTGGTTTACCCACACATGGTTATTCCATTGTTTGTCGGTCGTGAAAAATCGATTACTTGCCTTGAATCGGCAATGGAAGCTAACAAACAAGTACTACTTGTAGCGCAGAAAGAAGCGGACACTGATGAGCCTTCAATCGAAGACCTATTTAATGTAGGTACCGTTGCTACCATTCTTCAGTTACTTAAGCTCCCTGACGGTACTGTAAAAGTACTTGTTGAAGGTCAGCAGCGTGCAAAAATTCACCAATTTAAAGAAAGTGAATTTTTCCTAGCGGATGCCGAATACGTTGTAACCTCAGAACTTGACGAAAAAGAACAAGAAGTGGTTGTTCGCAGCGCGATCAACCAATTCGAAGGCTTTATTAAGCTAAACAAAAAAATCCCACCAGAAGTTCTAACGTCTCTGAACGGTATTGATGAGGCTGCACGCCTAGCCGATACGATTGCAGCGCACATGCCACTTAAGTTGGTAGATAAGCAGCACGTTCTAGAAATTGCAGATGTGACTGAACGTCTGGAATTCTTAATGGGCCAAATGGAGTCAGAAATTGACATCCTGCAAGTTGAAAAACGCATTCGTGGCCGCGTTAAGAAGCAGATGGAAAAATCTCAGCGCGAGTACTACCTGAATGAGCAAATGAAAGCGATTCAGAAAGAACTGGGCGAGATGGATGACGCACCTGATGAATTCGAGACTCTGAAGAAGAAGATCGAAGATTCAAAAATGCCTCAAGAAGCTCGTGAAAAAACCGAGCAAGAACTGCAAAAACTGAAAATGATGTCGCCAATGTCTGCTGAAGCAACAGTAGTACGTAGCTACATTGATTGGATGGTTGGTGTTCCTTGGGCTAAGCGTTCAAAAGTTAAGAAGAATTTAGCGAAAGCGGAAGAGGTCTTGAATGAAGACCACTACGGCTTAGAGCGTGTTAAAGAACGTATCCTTGAATATTTGGCAGTACAAAACCGAATTAACAAGCTAAAAGGTCCAATCCTTTGTCTTGTTGGTCCTCCTGGTGTAGGTAAGACCTCACTAGGTCGCTCGATTGCCGCTGCAACGGGTCGTAAGTACACTCGTATGGCTCTAGGTGGCGTACGTGATGAAGCGGAAATCCGCGGTCACCGTCGTACTTACATCGGCTCACTTCCGGGTAAACTGATCCAGAAGATGTCTAAAGTTGGTGTTAAGAACCCACTGTTCCTATTAGATGAAATCGATAAGATGTCGTCTGATATGCGTGGTGACCCATCTTCAGCGCTTCTTGAAGTGCTCGATCCAGAGCAAAACGTTGCATTCAACGATCACTACTTAGAAGTTGATTACGATCTGTCAGATGTGATGTTTGTTGCAACGTCTAACTCAATGGACATTCCTGGCCCGCTACTGGACCGTATGGAAGTGATTCGTCTGTCGGGTTACACAGAAGACGAAAAGCTGAATATTGCTAAGAGCCACTTACTGGACAAGCAGGTTCAACGTAACGGTCTTAAGCCTCACGAGATTAATATCGAAGATTCTGCAATTGTCGGCATTATTCGTTATTACACGCGTGAAGCGGGTGTGCGTAACCTAGAGCGTGAAATCTCTAAGATCTGTCGTAAAGCAGTTAAGAACATCCTGCTAGACAGCAGCCTTAAGTCTGTAACGGTTAACATTGATAACCTGAAAGAGTACTTGGGTGTTCAACGTCATGACTTCGGCAAGGCGGATGAGAGCAACCGTATCGGTCAAGTGACTGGTTTAGCGTGGACTCAAGTTGGCGGCGATCTGCTGACTATCGAAACTGAATCAATGCCAGGCAAAGGTAAGCTAACGCAAACCGGTTCTCTTGGCGATGTGATGAAAGAATCGATTCAAGCGGCAATGACGGTGGTTCGTTCTCGTGCGGAAAATCTGGGTATTAATTCAGATTTCTACGAGAAGCGTGATATTCACGTTCACGTACCTGAAGGTGCAACACCAAAAGATGGCCCAAGTGCGGGTATCGCAATGTGTACTGCACTTGTTTCTAGCTTAACGGGTAACCCTGTGAAAGCGGAAGTGGGTATGACAGGTGAAATTACCCTACGTGGTGAAGTTTTACCTATCGGTGGCTTGAAAGAAAAACTGCTTGCTGCACACCGTGGTGGCATCAAAACGGTCTTGATTCCAAAAGACAATGAGCGTGATTTGGAAGAGATTCCAGACAATGTTATTGCTGACTTACAAGTGATCCCAGTCCAGTGGATTGATGAAGTACTTAAAGTCGCGCTAGAACGAGATCCGTCAGGGGTCGAGTTTGACGTGAAAAAATAGTGATGCGTAGCAAAAACTAGTAAAGAATTACGCTGATAGGCCCGAAAAGGCTTGTCAGCGTTTTTTTTGGACGCTAAGTTATTCCACTAAAGCGGCAATCCCTTTTGTAATAAGGCTTGCGGCTAAATTAAAACCAAAATGGAACGTACAGTCATCGAGAAGTAGTCACAGATGACACATAGGGGAAAAACAGTGAATAAAACACAACTAGTAGAATCAATCGCAGAAAACGCAGACATCTCTAAAGCTTCAGCTGGCCGCGCTCTAGACGCATTCATCGAAGCAGTTGGCACAACGCTACAATCTGGTGACCAAGTTGCACTTGTTGGCTTTGGTACTTTCAGTGTTCGTACTCGTGCTGCTCGTACAGGTCGTAACCCAAAAACTGGTGAAGAGATCCAAATCGCAGAAGCTAAAGTACCTGGCTTCAAAGCGGGTAAAGCACTTAAAGACGCATGTAACTAATTTTCACTGCTGAAACCTCGAGTTTTAAGAGGGGAAGGCAGTAAAATGCGTTTACTGTTTGAAAAATGATGTTTCATTCTTAGACAGTATGTGTGCAAAGCACATTGAACTTATTTAAATTATGCGCATCCTACTGATGCGCATTTCTTTTTCTGATAATATCGCGTGAATAGATTTTTATTTTGAAGCCAATGCTTCATATCCGGAGAGCACTTAAATTATGATGGATCGATTACGCGAAGGCGTGAATAGCATCGCGGTAAAAATTATCCTTGGGTTGATTATCCTGTCATTCGTATTCGCAGGTGTAGGTAGCTACATCACCGGTGGCGGTAACAACGCAGCAGCTAAAGTTGGCAATACAGAAATCGCTCGTGGTGAGTTCGAACAGGCTTACCAAAACGAACGTAATCGCATGCAGTCTCAACTAGGCGATTACTTTGCCCAAATGCTTGCAGACCCTGCATACGTAGAGTCTTTCCGTAAATCAGTTCTTGATCGCATGATCAATGACGTTCTACTTGAACAGCAAGCTGAGTCTTTAGGTCTACGAATCAGTGATACTCAAATCCGTACCATGATTCTAGAAATGCCTCAATTCCAAACGGCTGGTCAATTCGACCAAGAAGTTTACCAATCGGCATTACGTCGTGCAGGTTTCAGCGCAGAAAGCTTCGCTGAATACATGCGTCGTGATCTAATGCGCAACCAGCTTGTTACTGCCCTACAAGGCAGCGAATTCGTTCTTCAAGGTGAGATCGATACGCAAAGCAAGCTTATTGCTCAAACTCGTGACATTCGTACTGTGACTCTTTCTGTTGCTGACCTAGCAAAAGACATCGAGTTAACTGACGAACAAATCGAACAGTACTACCAAGAGAACCCTGCGGCTTACACTCGTCCAGAGCAAGCTAAGGTGTCTTACATTGAACTCTCTGCTGAAGCGCTTAAGTCTCAGCTTGAAGTTAGCGATGAAGAAGCTCAGAAATACTACCAAGAGCACTTAGACAAGTACTCAACTGAAGAGCAACGTAAAGTTAGCCACATCCTAGTTCAAGGCGATGACGAAGCGAAAGCTCAGTCTATCCTAGACGAGCTAAATGCAGGCGCTGATTTTGCTACGCTAGCAGAAGAGAAATCTGATGACTTCGGTAGTGCGGATGTTGGCGGTGACCTAGGTTGGATTGAACGTGATGTTATGGACCCAGCATTTGAAGACGCGGCTTTCGCTCTTGAGAATATTGGCGATACGACTGGTCTAGTTAAATCTGATTTCGGCTACCACATCATCAAGCTAGACGAACTAAAAGCATCTCAAGCTCAGCCTTACACTGAAGTAGCGGCAGAGATTAAGACAGAGCTTCTAGACCAACACGCAGTTGATCAGTTCTACGAGCAACAAACTGAACTTGAAAAAGTAGCGTTTGAATTCCCAGATTCTCTAGATGATTCTGCAGAAGCTATCAACGCGAAAATCACGACGACTGATTTCATCTCTCAAGCTGACGCTCCAGAAGTTCTGATGACGCCTGCAGTAATGCAAGCTATCTTGAGCCCTGAAGTGAAAGAAGACGGTCTGAACTCTGAAGTTATCGAAGTTGCACCTGAGCACGTGATTGTTGTTCGTGTAGAAGAGACTCGTGACGAAACAGTTCTTCCTCTAGCTGAAGTGAAAGATCAAGTTGTCGCTGCATTGTCTGCGGTACAAGCTGAGCAACAAGCAGTTGAGCTTGGTGTGTCTCTTGTTAACGAACTTAAGCAAGGCAACGAAGCGGTACTTTCAGACAACAACTTTGAGTTCACTGAACTTGAAACGATTGACCGTAACTCTCCACTTGCCGCTTCTGTATTCGCACTATCGAAACCAGAAGAAGGCCAAGCGGTATTTGGTCAATCTAAAGACCAAGACGGTAACATCGTCGTTGTTGAGCTTTCTAAAGTGACGGCTGAAATCAACCCAGCTTACAGCACTCAAATCGGTGCTCAGTTAGAGCGAGTTGGTAACCAACAAGATCTAACTAACGTATTAAACGTACTGCGCAAAAATGCAGACGTTGAATACTACGTAGTGGGTCAAGGTCAGTAAGCGTTTGATTACCTCAGTAGCAAGCTCAAGTTAGAGTTTACTACTGAGGATCAACATATGGTTGTTAAGCTCCAATTCAGATTTGTGAGCCAACAAACAAGCTGATGAAAACAAGATGTATAACAAAGCGGGTCACTTCGGTGACCCGCTTTATTTTTATCTGGCGTTTGTGTTATCTGCAGCGGCAAATACATAAGTTACCTTTTTTGTACAAAGGAACGGTTTATGCGCGCGATATATTCAACACTACTTCTTTCATTTCTTATTACCCTGAGCTCTGCAGTGCTTGCTGATAGCCCAACTAAAGCTGAGCTATACGATGGCATTGAGATCACGGTAAACATCAACACAGCGACAGCAGAAGAGCTATCAGCCTTATTAGTAGGTGTGGGCGATAAGAAAGCAAAAGAGATTGTTGATTACAGAGAGAAGAACGGTGAGTTTGCCACCGCTGACAGTTTGGTTAACGTGAAAGGGATAGGTGAAGCCACGGTCGAAAAGAACCGTGAAAGAATTCAGCTTTGATTTGTTTGTCTATTCGTTATAAATAAAACGACAGCCATGAAGCCTCCAGCCAGTGCACCTGCTAGGTGGGCTTCAATGGCGACACGAGCATTAATCAGTTCGCCAGTCGTGCTAGAAGGGCCAACAAACTGCTCCCACGCTATCTTAGCGATTAATCCGAACACCAACAGCCAACTAGAATTCCTGCCGTTTAGCGCCTCTCTGAGCGCGAATAAACCAAACAGCCCATGCAAAGTCCCTGACAAACCGACATAGATTTGAATACTTGACAGCAACAGAGCGAATCCAGTGACTAAACTAATGAAAAGCAATGCGCTGAGTAGTTGTTTTTTATTGGGTTGAAACATATAACTGATGATCCATAAGCCGGCTAGATTCATCAGCAGGTGTGAGTAGTTGGTATGTGAAAAGTTTCCTGTTAGGATCCGCCACCATTGCCCATCGGCGATCGCATTTTTATCCCAAACTACCCAAGCCTGCACAGGCTCTAGTTGGAATAAGACGCATAAAAGTGAAGTGAAAATTAAAACAGGGTACACATTAAATCCATGTCTCGTTATTGCCGCCAATGCAGCAAGGCTTTAAAAGCTTGTATATGTCAGTGGGTTACGCCACTAGAATCGAACGTTGAGCTTATCATTCTTCAGCATCCATCAGAAGAGCATCGTCCAATGGGAACAGCGCGTATTCTCTCGTTGTCTCTAAAAAACAGTGTGACGCTTGTGGGTGAAGACTTTTCAGAGAATACACAACTTAACGAGTTGCTAGCTGATGAGCAGTATCAACACGTGATTTTGTACCCTAGCGAACATTCTGTTTCTGTTGAGTCTGCAATCTGCCCACGTAAAAAACTGCGTGTGATTTTATTAGACGGGACATGGAAGAAAGCGTTCAAAATGTGGCAGGTATCGAGTAACTTGCACGCGCTACAAACCGTTCATTTACCCAAAGACCTTAAAGGTAATTACCGGATCCGCAAAGCACCAAGTGAAAACAGCCTTTCAACCGTTGAAGCTGGCTATCATTTGCTTAGCTTGTTAGAGGATGACGTCGATTTTAGTCCTTTGCTAACGGCATTTGACCAAATGATTCAGTTTCAAATCAATCAAATGCCGCCGGGCGTGTTTGAGAAAAACTACTTAGATTAAGCTGTTTCAGTCGAGTTAGTCAGGAATTAAAACTCGGTATGCGCCGAGAACAGTTGCTGATGCATTTTCTGAGCAAGATCATCGGTCATCGATGAAATGTAATCGGCTATCACGCGCATCTTTCTTGATTCATCTTCATGCTGCAGCCATTGCTTCTTGATTGGCAGTGGCAACAAACGTTCAGGATCAGCACTGAATGCTTCAAACATGTCCATGATGATCTGCTGACCCTTATATTCAATCACTTGAACCTGTGGAACTTGGATTACAAATTCACTGACAAAGCGCTTAAGCCTATCCAACGTCGCATCCATGCTCGGCTCAAGAAAAGCGTTATAAGCCAGCAGCACGTTCTCAAATTTTGTATCAACGGGCTTGATAGAAATACTGGTGAGTAGTGCGTTAACTATCCCACCTATCGCATCTTTTCTACGATATTGCTCTCCCGAAAAAAGCATTTCAGTAATCGAATCTAAATGCTCACAGATCCAAGGATCAGCCATCTCTTTCAATTGAGGATAAGCCGATTCAACCCATTGTGCTTTGGTTACAGAACCAAGCACAATCGCATCTTCTAAATCATGCACGCCATAAGCGATATCATCGGCCAATTCCATGATCGAACAGTCGAGTGATTTGTACTTGGTTTTGTTGTGCTCAAGTGGTTCGGTGTGTGATTTTCTTTTCTGTTTGAGTAGCTGCTGGTCATTGTTTGAAAGCGGCTCCAGTACCCAGTTAAACAGTTCTTCATCATGATCGTAGATGCCTTTTGCTGGCATCCAATCTTTAGCTCGAAGTTGTCGTTGATGCTTAACGGGCTCAGACTGCAATTTAGCTTGAACTTCACTAAGCAGAGAAGGGTACTTAATCAGACCTAACAGAGTTCGTCGAGACAGGTTCATCCCGTGATGTTCAGTGTAAGGTTCTAGCTGTGTGACAATGCGAAACGTTTGGGCATTGCCTTCAAAGCCACCATGATCGCGCATCATATAGTTCAACGCGACTTCACCACCGTGCCCATAAGGTGGGTGGCCAATGTCGTGAGCCAGACACAATGAATCGATCAAACTGTCTGAAGGCAACAAATCTCGAAACTCGGGTTGTTTTTTCTTTAGCTGAGCGACAATCCCCGTACCAAGCTGAGCAGCTTCTAGTGAGTGGGTTAAGCGGGTACGGTGAAAATCATTCACCGTGGTGCCATGTACTTGTGTCTTGGCTTGTAAACGACGGAATGCAGCTGAGTGAAGCACGCGAGCACGATCGCGTTGATATGGGCTACGGTGATCGTCTCTTCTGATCTTATGCTCATCGTTGTTTCGATCTTGCCATTCTTGCTCGAGTACAAATGGTGGTTCGATTGGAGAAGTCAAAATAGCACCTATCAAATTGATTTTATTTAGATAATTACACTCAACTTATACCTAGCTAGCTGATTTCGTCTAGTGATAATTCGAAACTGGGTGCAAATGTCGTCAGAAAGTAATCCATCTCCGGGCTTTTGCGTTGTGATAGCGTCTCTTCAAGCCTGCGTTTGGCCTGTTCGTATTCGTGGTTTCCCGCGCTGAGTTCTTCCAAGCATTTGAGGTAAGCACAGATAGTGTCGGCTTGCTTGACGATGCTTTGTTCTTCTTTGTTTGCTGTTCCGGATATTAAGAAGGGCGCGAAATCGTCTTGGAATTCTTCCGGTAGCATTGAAAGTAGTCTTTGTTCTGCTGCGGCTTCTATCTTCTTGTACTCTTGGGCGATGTCTGGGTTGTAGTATTTAACCGGAGTTGGTAAATCACCAGTCAGTACCTCGCTCGTATCGTGGTACATGCCAAGCAGAGCAATGTGCTCGGGGTTGAGCTGACCATCAAACTTCTTATTTTTAATTAATGCCAAGGCATGTGCGACGAAAGCCACCTGTAGGCTATGTTCTGAAATGTTCTCACTTGAGACGGATCGCATCAAAGGCCAGCGTTGAATCAGCTTCATACGGGCAAGATGGGCAAAGAAATGGCTTTGTTTCATAAGAGTCCTTTCTAAACAATGCTCCACTCGTATTGATCTCAACACAGTGATACGAGACAGCGGATACAAAAAAGGCTCCCAAACAGGAGCCTTTTAAGCATAGAAGTGATTGATTACAAGTTAAAGTCTTTTAAAACAGCAAATTGTAGTCATAACTTTTTGCGTTAATTAATCGACTGTGAGCTCATCTTGGCTGTAAGTCTGTAAGAAGCGCTCTAGGCGACCAATCGCGATTTCTAGATCTTCGATGTGCGGCAGAGTCACGATGCGGAAGTGATCCGGTTTCGGCCAGTTGAAGCCAGTACCTTGAACCAATAACACTTTCTCTTGCTTAAGGAAGTCGAGTACGAATTTCTGATCGTCTTTGATGTTGTACATGTTGGTGTCGATCTTAGGGAACAGGTACATCGCGCCTTTTGGTTTCACACAAGAAACACCAGGGATCTTGTTGATCAGTTCCCATGCACGGTCACGTTGCTCAAGCAGTCGACCACCAGGAAGAATCAGTTCGTTGATACTCTGATAACCACCCAGTGCCGTTTGGATGGCGTGCTGCATTGGTACGTTGGCACACAAACGCATCGAGGCGAGCATTTCTAGCCCTTCGACATAGCCTTTCGCAATGTGTTTCGGACCCGTTAAGAACATCCAGCCGCCACGGAAACCACATACACGGTAAGCCTTAGACAGACCGTTGAATGTCACCATGAGTACGTCTTCAGCCAGCGTTGCGACTGACGTGTGGACTGCACCGTCGTAAAGTACTTTATCGTAGATTTCATCAGCGAAGATGATCAAACCGTGCTCACGCGCAATCTCAACAACTTGTAATAGGAAATCGCGGCTGTATACCGCGCCTGTTGGGTTGTTCGGGTTGATAAGAACGATGCCGCGAGTCTTTGGTGAGATCTTCGCACGCATGTCGTCTAGATCTGGATACCAATCAGCATCTTCATCACACATGTAGTGAACCGGTGTGCCACCAGAAAGCGCAACAGACGCTGTCCATAGTGGGTAGTCCGGAGCGGGAACTAAGATTTCATCACCATTATCCAGTAGCGCCTGCATAGACATAACGATAAGCTCTGATGCGCCGTTACCAATGTAAACGTCTTCTACATCAAGGTTACGGAGGCCTTTTTTCTGGTAGTGCTGAACAACCGCTTTGCGGGCTGAATAGATGCCTTTTGAGTCGCAGTAACCTTGAGATGTCGGTAGGTTACGGATTACATCAACAAGGATTTCATCAGGGGCGTCAAAACCAAATGGGGCGGGGTTACCGATATTAAGCTTCAGTATTTTATGCCCTTCTTCTTCCATGCGCTTAGCATGTTTGAGTACAGGTCCCCTGATTTCGTAGCATACGCTGTTGAGTTTTGACGACATCCCGATATTTTGCATTGCCGATTTCCTGAAATTAATTTAAATACTTTATTAAAGTACCGCAAAACGGGGTTTGATAGAATAAAAATCTGATGAATGTCGCATTTCAGTGTCACGTTTGGTCTTTTTGTTGTCACTCTTTTCTAAATTTTAATTAATCGCTTTCTTTGTTATTGGCTAAGATGAATAAAGAGGTTGGATCGCTTAGAATCACAGGAATGTTCAAAAGATATAGTACATTCTTGATCTAAGTGGGTACTGCCCATAAAGTATCAAACTAATATAATAATAATTTAGATGTGAACGAGGTCGATTTGTCACATTTCCAGCAAACTATCTCCGCTTTGATTGAGCGAGTACAAAATGCCCAAGCAAGTGAAGTTCGTTGTGTTGAAGTTCTAACGCAAAAACCATCGTTTGCATTTATAGAATGGCTTCATGCTCAACCGCTCTTTCCAAAGTTCTATTGGCAGTCACGCGACACTCGTGAAGAAGTGGTCGCGCTCGGTCAACTGCATACTTTCTCCGATCCTGCTCCTGCGTATGCCATTCTTGGTGAAGACCAACGAATTTGGGGTGGACGTTCATTTGACGGACATACCGCAAAGAACCGCCGTTGCATGGAATCATTTTTCTTTCTTCCTCAGGTTGAATTAATTCGCTTTGACGACACTTGGTCGCTGGCGGTTAATTTGTCTCCTGATCGCGTTGCTTCCATTAATGCTTTGAATAAGCTTTCTGTCGAAGCGGCGATATTGGCACCCTTGTCGGCGCACATTGAGCAAATTAACCATGTTCCAGAACGAGAACAGTGGGGCAATTTGGTTGATAAAGTGCTTCAGGGCATCAGCGATGAAGAATATAAGAAAGTCGTATTAGCTCGTAGAACCACATTGCAATTGGATGCGCCAATCTGCGCGGCTCAGTTGCTCAAGGCCAGTTACCTGCAAAACCATCACAGCTTTCACTTTATGTTGGTATTGGATTCCAAACACAGCTTTATTGGCTCAACGCCAGAACGTTTGTACAGTCGATATGGCACTGAGCTTAATACTGAAGCGCTAGCGGGAACCATTGGTCGCGGAGAAAACGCGACAGAAGATATGGAGTTAGCCAACTGGCTTTCTCAAGACAGTAAAAACCTCAATGAAAACCAATATGTGGTTGACGATATCATTGAGCGTCTCACCCCTCATTCTCAAACGGTACACGTTGAAAAAGAGGCGCGACTTGTGCGTTTGCGTAAGGTACAGCATCTTAAGCGTAATATTCATGCTCAACTCAATACTGGTGTTAATGGTGTCCAGCTACTGGCTTCATTACAGCCAACAGCTGCCGTTGCGGGACTGCCTCGTAAAGAAGCGATGGATTTCATACTTGAACATGAACCGTTTGCGAGAGGTTGGTACGCAGGCTCTGTTGGCTATATTAGCCATCAACGCGCTGAATTCTGTGTCGCGATTCGAAGTGCCTTGATTGTAAACGATCAAGTACAACTGTTTGCGGGTGCCGGGATCGTGCCGGGATCGGTTGCTGAACATGAGTGGCAAGAGTTGAATAAGAAAATGTCGACTCTGCTCAGCTTAATTTCAGATCACCCACCTCTGGGTGTGGCGTCATGAATCACGACCAAGCCGTATTAAACAGAGTTTGGTGTCACACGTTACTTGAAGAGCTAGCCCGGAGTGGTGTTGAACATGTATGTGTCGCGCCAGGCTCGCGCTCAACGCCGTTAACACTCGAAGCCGAAGCCAATCCAAAACTGACGCTGCACACGCACTTTGATGAGCGTGGGCTTGGTTTTCTTGCTTTAGGTTTAGCGAAAGCCAGCGATAAGCCAGTTGCCGTGATTGTCACCTCTGGTACTGCTGTTGCAAACCTTCTTCCTGCGACGGCTGAATCTGGACTGACACGAGAGAAGCTAATTTTGCTGACCTCTGATCGACCTATCGATTTAGTCGACTGTGGCGCTAATCAAGCGATTCAACAGCAAGGCATCTTTTCTTCCCATGTTGAAAGTGCTTTAAATCTACCAAGTCCAACCACACAGATTTCATTGAATTGGCTTCTGACATCCGTTGATAACGCGCTAGCGAGACAACGCAATGTTGGCGGTGCGATTCATATCAACTGTCCGTTCCCAGAGCCTCTATATTCTGCGAATAGCGCGGAAATGTATGTGGAATACACATCCAGTATCTCTGGGTGGAAGTCGGGAACAGGTTGTTACAGCCAAACGTTTTTACCTAATAAAGTGAATACACAACCGATTGCTCCAGGTGAGTATCTTGGACGTAAGGGTGTGGTTATTCTCGGTTCGCTCGATATTGAACAAGCGACAAAAGCTCAGCAGTTTGCCACTGCATTAGGCTGGCCAGTTTTTTGCGATCCTCAATCAGGTGTCACAAGTGATTGGAAACATTATGATCTGTGGATGCAGAGTGACGCAGCTAAAGCGCAACTCAACCAATGTGATTTCATCCTTCAGTTCGGTGAGCGCATTGTTTCTAAGCGCCTTAATCATTGGATAAAATCGCAAGCATCATCATTCTGCTCATCACAATACATTGTTGTGTCACCAGATGCGCACCGAATCAACCAAGATCATCTGCCTCAAACCCATATCGTTGTTGATATCGAATCATGGGTGTCAGAGCAGCATTTACCCACCTTGTTAGGTCAACATGCGGGTTGGGCAGCACCTTTGATAGAAATCGCGAATACGGTTCAACAATTGGCATTGGCGCAAATATCCAATAATGACCAGTTGACCGAGTTGACCGAGTTGAGCGTTGCAGTTGACTTGTCGACTAGACTTAAAGACAGAGAGTTGTTTGTGGGAAACAGCTTGATGGTAAGGCTGGTGGATATGCTGTCATCAATATCTGCAAATCAAGTTTACAGTAATCGTGGCGCATCGGGCATTGATGGCTTGGTAGCAACGGCTGCGGGCGTGGTAAAAGCTAACCAGAACCCCTTGATAATGTTGATTGGCGATACCTCTTTGCTTTACGACCTCAATTCACTGGCTCTGCTTACTCACAATGTAACGCCGATGGTGATTGTTGTGACCAACAATGATGGCGGTGCGATCTTTGACTTGTTGCCGGTTCCTGAGCAACAAAAACAATCTCTATATCAAATGCCCCATGGTTTCGGTTTTGAACATGCCGCTGCGCAATTCCAGCTTGGTTATGCGGCACCAGAAACTTTGAATTGCTATCAAACGATTGTCGAACAACATTTCGAACAAGGTCAGGGTACCTTGCTCGTTGAAGTTAAGACGCCTCCCGAACAAGCGTCTACTTTGCTGAAACAATTCAGTTCAATGCTCACCGAGGCATTAGCCTAAGGACTTTACATGCTCTACTCCAATTATTACCCAGCTGTACAAGAATCTTCTGACAAACCTTTGCTTGTTTTTCTACATGGTTTACTCGGAAGCGGGGATGATTGGAGCGCATGTCATCCATATCTAGAGGATTTTCCTCGTCTTTGCATAGATTTGCCCGGGCACGGACAAAGTCGCTTTATCGATCCGGTAGGCTTTGATCATTGCTGCAAGAAAATCGTTCAGTGCATCATTTCTCAACTTGCTCTCAACGATCTTCCTGCGGATTACCCTATCGTGGTGATTGGCTACTCTATGGGTGGCAGGCTTGCCATGTATGGGGTGACAAGCCCTTGCTTCGAAACGCTCAATCTTGAGAAAGTCATTATTGAAGGTGGCAACTTTGGTCTGGAGCGTGATGAAGAACGAGCACAAAGGTTAGTACATGATACGCAATGGGCTGTCCGCTTTGCGCAGCAGTCGATTGAAGATGTTTTAGACGATTGGTATCAACAAAGCGTCTTTTCTTCACTAAATCATGAGCAAAGACAAACTTTGGTCATAAAGCGTAGTGGTAACCTTGGAGTATCCGTAGCAAATATGTTGTTATCTACTTCGTTAGCTAAGCAACCGGATTTACGTGCCACATTGAAATCTCATGAGCATCAATTGCATTATGTGTGTGGTGAAAAAGATCGTAAATTCATGGAGCTAGCTGAGAATAGTGGCTTTGAATATAGTCAGGTTGATTACGCTGGTCATAATGTTCATTTTGAGCAACCAGAGTTGTTTTCAAACCTGATCATCCAATGTATCGCCAGTCGTCGTTAAACTGACTGAGCGGTTCTCTCGTATCAAGCACTATCAAAAGCAGAGCAACACCGTCACGACTATTCGTTAGTCGTGGTCTCTAATAGAACAATGGGAATCACCATGGCTAAAACAGTAGGCATCACAGAAGAAGAACTTTACGCAGCAGTTAACTGGCGCGATGAAAGCAGTCAATTTGAAGATATTCAGTACCATAAGTCTGACGACGGTATTGCGAAAATCACGATTGCTCGTCCTCAAGTCCACAATGCGTTCCGTCCACAAACCGTAAAAGAGATGATCAATGCACTGGCTGATGCTCGTTATGACGAGAAAGTTGGCGTAATCATTTTGACGGGTCTTGGTGAGAAGGCGTTCTGTTCTGGCGGTGACCAAAGTATCCGTGGTGACTACGGCGGTTATCAAGATGATTCAGGTACACATCACCTGAACGTACTTGATTTCCAACGTCAAATTCGTACTTGTCCAAAACCGGTTATCGCAGCGGTATCGGGTTGGGCAGTCGGTGGCGGTCATGTACTTCACATGATGGCAGACCTGACCATTGCAGCTGAAAACGCACAGTTTGGTCAGACGGGTCCTAAAGTAGGTTCATTCGATGGCGGTTGGGGTGCTTCTTACATGGCTCGTATCGTTGGCCAAAAGAAAGCGCGTGAAATCTGGTTCTTGTGTCGTTTCTACGATGCTCAAGAAGCATTGGACATGGGTCTGGTAAACACAGTCGTGCCTGTTGCTGACCTAGAAAAAGAAACGGTTCGTTGGTGTCGTGAAGTTCTTCAACACAGCCCAATGGCGCTGCGTTGCTTGAAAGCCGCACTAAACGCAGACTGTGACGGCCAAGCCGGTCTACAAGAGTTGGCGGGTAACGCAACCATGATGTTCTACATGACAGAAGAAGGTCAAGAAGGCCGAAACGCATTTAACGAGAAGCGTCGACCTGATTTCGACAAATTCCCGCGTAACCCATAGTCTTTCTCTTCTTTAAAATGAGTCGCTAATAGCGGCTCGTTTTGTTTTGATGTTCCCCGTTTTTTAGGAAACTTTATGAACTCAGTGAATTCTCAGCGTCACGCTAAACTCTACCGTTATCAATTACCTATGGATAGTGGTGTGATTCTTCGTGACAATAAGTTGAACGAACGCGTTGGCTATATCATCCAACTTGAGTGTGATGGTAAAACTGGTTTTGGTGAAGTTGCGCCTCTGCCGGGTTTTAGCCAAGAAGATGCCGAACAAGCTGGCATTCAGCTGCAACACGAATTAGAGCTTTGGAGCCACAATAACCCTCAAACGCCTTTTGATGAGTTATATCCTTCTGTTGCCTTCGGTTTTTCGATGGCGATGATGGAATTACGAGGCGAACTCAGCGCTGAAGGTAACTACCAAGCGGCACCGTTGTGTACAGGAGATCCAGATGAATTGATCCCTGTGCTGAATGAGATGAAAGGCGAGAAGGTCGCCAAAGTAAAAGTCGGCCTCTACGAAGCGATTCGTGATGGCATGCTTGTCAGCTTATTCCTTGAGTCGATCCCTGATTTGACCCTAAGGCTTGATGCCAACCGTGCGTGGAAACCAGAAAAAGCCAAGCAGTTCATCAAGTACATTTCGCCTTCACTGCGTCAACGTATTAGCTTTATTGAAGAGCCTTGTCAGAAGCCAGAAGATAGCTTAGCTTTTGCTATTGACCACGGTGTTGCGATTGCATGGGACGAAACACTGCAAGAAGCGGTGCGAAGCCCTGAGTTTAATCTTAGTGATTTAACAGGTGTTAAGGCGGTTGTGATTAAACCAACCTTAATTGGTTCAGTAGAGCGTTGTGTTGCTATCATTGAACGCGCGCAACAACTTGGTATTAAACCTGTACTAAGCTCAAGCATAGAGTCTAGCCTTGGCTTAACTCAGATTGCTCGATTGGCACAGCAGTACTTGCCTAATGAAGTTCCGGGGCTTGATACGATTGGCTTGTATCAGCAACAGCTAGAAGTCTCTTGGCCGGGTTGTCAGCTTCCAGTTTCAACGCTTGAACAGCAGCAATTGATTTGGTCCTCTTAGGCTGGCGTTCGATTGGCTTAGACCGTTCTCAATTTATAACTTGGTTATCTTATGATGCGCCCACAATCTAATCATCACCCGCTCTGGGTACAGTGGGCGCAGCAGAACCCACATCAAACAGCGTTAGTGACTCCTAACCGTGCTTACACTTGGCAGCAAGTGTTTGTGCTGGTGAGTGAGTACCAACAACAGCTATCTCATCAAGGCCTATCTGAAGGTGATGTACTGACGATTGTCGGTAAGAATCAAGCTGAAGTGATTCCGGCTTATCTTGCCGCACTCAATTTAGGTGTGGTTTGTGCGTTTACCATGCCTCAGCCGAAAGCTCGTTTAACGCAGAAGCTTGAATCCCTCTATGGTCAGCTAGACAGACGTTACCTTTGGCTATTAGATAGCTGTGGGTTAGATCATTCTGATGCTGTTGACCTCAAGACGGTATTGGTGACGCTACCTTGCTTGAACGAAGTTAAGGTCGATGGTGATGACAAACCAACAACATCGCAAAATCCTAACTTTAATCCTCAAAACCTTGCGAGCATCGTATTCACTTCTGGCTCTACCGGAAACCCGAAAGCGGTGGCTCACACATTGCAGCAACACTTATGTTCAGCTCAGGGGTTATTAGACGTTTTCAACTTTGAACAAGCTGACACTTGGTTGCTTAGCTTGCCGATGTACCATGTGTCGGGATTGGCGATTGTCCATCGTTGGTTGGCGGCTGGTGGCTGCATCAAAATAGGGTCAGGTAAGCTTGAGTCAGACATCGAAGGTTGCAGTCATGCCTCTTTAGTGGCTACTCAACTACATAGGTTATTGCAGAGTAAGCAAGCACTTACTTTAACTCATGTGCTTTTAGGCGGTAGCCATATCCCAGAAGCGCTAGGGCTTGAAGCTCAACAAATGGGCATTGAAACTTGGCTTGGATATGGCATGACAGAAGCGGCTTCAACAGTGACCGCGAAGCCAGTCGATTCTAGTAATACTGCAGGTTTTGTTCTCGACCAACGCCAGTTAAAAATTGAAGATCAACGTATCTTTATTGGCGGCAATACGCTTGCTGCTGGTTATTACTATCAGGGCGAGTTAACACCGTTGGTGGATGAGAACGGTTGGTTCGACAGTAAAGACCTCGGCGAATGGGATGGCGAACAAGTGTCGATAATTGGTCGTGCTGATAATCAGTTTATTTCTGGGGGAGAGAATATCCACTGTGAAGAAATTGAACGAGCACTGAATCAGTTGTCTTTAATCAATCAGGCGTTTATCGTTCCGATTGAAGATGATGAATTCGGGTTTCGACCTGTCGCTATTGTGGATTGTACGGATTTACCAACCAAAGAATGGTTTGCCGAGCAATTGAATGGCCGTCTTGAGCGGTTCAAATTTCCTGTTGAGTATTATCGAATGCCTAAGCAAGAACAGCAGGGTATTAAGGTTTCACGCGCTGGATTGGCATCTTGGTTGTCTCAGCATAGGAGTTAAAGGTAAGCGCTTACCTCGACGTTATTTGCGAAGTTGTTAGGTGACTAAGTTGTCAGGCGGTTAGTTAATTTAGCAATTAGATAGTTCAAAACAGAATTTATTATCTTTATAACCATCCATCATAATAAGCTCTATAAATAACGGATTATAGAATAAGGTCTTATTATGAAAGTTGCCCTCATCATTGCGGTTTTACTGCAGATAGGCCAAGCGCTCGTTTCGTCAGGACTGACTCGTTCATTGGCTGAACTCACTGCATTTGTGCTGGTTGTGGTACTTGTTTTAATGAAAAGAGAGAGCAAAAAGAGTGATAAGCCCCTGTTTGATTTGTGATTGTTGCAATAAAGAAAATCTTTACTACAAACGATATTTTCACTAAAAACGATAGGGGCAAAGCCCATTAGAGCTTTGCCTTTTTATTTTGTCATTCGCTAATCTGTTTGTCTGCTTAACAAGTTAACCAATCTACAGCGCTTCTTTACGTATTAGATGCATCAGGTAAGCGTTAACCACGCTAATGAGCCTGTCGAAATCATCGTCCACATTGTAATACCAAACATCAATGGCTTCGGCCCAGCAGCTTTAAGCTTCTCAACTGAAATACCGCAACCAATCAAGAATAGACACACCACCAATGCACGCTTAGACACATCAAAGATACCTTGATAGACCATCTCAAATTGTGGCAATAAGTCACTAACAGCAATAGCAGCGCAATAGAAGAAAATGAAGTAAGGAATCGTAATCTTCTTTTGATCGTTCTTGAAGATCATTGCGCTGACTAACGCGATTGGGATAATCCAAAGTGCGCGAGCGAGCTTCAATGTGGTTGCTGTGGTCAGTGCTTCTTCGCCATATGCTGATGCTGCGCCGACTACAGAGGAGGTATCATGAATCGCGATGGCTGCCCATGTTCCGAAAGTTTGTTGGCTTAACTCTAGTGCATGGCCAATCATTGGGAACAAGAAAAGGGCGACCGAGTTCAACACAAATACAGTGGCTAACGCCAAGCCAATCTGTTCATCATCAGCTTTGATGGCCGGTGCTACGGCGGCAATGGCGCTACCACCACAAATTGCGGTACCAGAAGAGATAAGGTAACCCGTGGTGCGATCTAATCCCATGCGTTTTGCCAAGAACCAACCAATGACCAAGGTACCAATAATCGTCGTGACAATGAGGCCAATACCATCGCCTGTGACCGCTAATGCTTTCTCAAACTGAATGCCAAAGCCTAAGCCGACAATCGAGTAGGCCAGTAGCTTCTTGGTGAGTTTGCCTACTTCTAGATGCTCAGGGACTAAACCTAAGCTCGCAAGAAGGAAACCGATCACGAGTGCCGTCGGTGAACTCACCCATGGGGTTAAGCAAAACAGAGCAGCAAGATAAAATGGAACAGACTTTTTTAGATTCATTATATTTAATTCGTCGCGTCTAGTATTGGCAGCGTAGTGGAAGACTATACGCTTAACGCAATGGTAAGTAAGTCTAAATGAATTGAACAAACGTTAAGTAAAACTAAACGTTTATTCAGCTGATATGAATAAAGGTTGGTTATTTAGCGTAGTGAGCCGCGAAGATCAGAGACTGACTGTCGAAGCGTGTCGCATGAAGCTTCCTTGGCTAGCATAGGTTCGGCAGCTTCTATCTCTAACTTGGCCCTGAAACGGGTGGGTAGCCCCTTAAAAGCTTGACCTTTATAACGACTGAAGTAGCTGCCCCATAGCCCTTTAAGTGCCATTGGAATCACAGGTACAGGAGAACGTTTGATAATCAACTCCATGCCACGCATGAATTCGGCTACTTCGCCATCAGCGGTTAGCTTACCTTCAGGGAAAATACAGACGATGTGCCCTTCATCTAGGGCTCGTTCAACTTCTTTGAAAGCGTTTCTAATCGAGTTTCGGTTGGTTGCGGAGATTGGAATAACTCCTGCTCTTTTTAAGAATCGACGTAGTGGAGGAAGTTTGGCGTAATCCTCTTCCATCACAAACCGAATCAAGCGAGGGCAAACCGCACTTAGAAGCAGTGCATCCATATAACTCACATGGTTGCAAACGATCAGTGCACCGCCATTCTCTGGAAGATGGTGTAAGTTCTTGTGCTTAACTCGGTACATAGTGTGAGTGACCACCCATGTAAAGAAACGGAAAGCGTAGATAGGCACCTGATAAAACAGGTACAGCATAACCAAAGTATTCCCTATCGCGAGCAACACAAACAGCTGTGGAATAGAAAGATCGAGAACACTCAGGCAAACAATACCCAAAACGGCGCTTCCCACCATGAATAGTGAATTGTAAATGTTGAGCCCGGCAATCACTTGAGCGCGTTCATCTGGTTTCGCTCGTAACTGCATCAGAGAATACAGAGGAACAATGAAGATACCGCCAGAGACACCTAAGAGCAGAAGATAAGCAAACAGCGGCCACAGCTCTGAATACGTCACGAATTGATGGAAAGAAGTAAATTCAGGCAAGGACTCAGGAATGGATATCGCCATCAATAGCCCAAAAATCGACATACCTAGGCTACCCATTGGTACGATGCCGATTTCAATTCTGTGATTTGACAACTTATCACAAGCCAAAGAACCTATCGCAATACCGACCGAGAAAAGAGCTAACAAAAAGGCAACCGAGCTTTCAGTGCCGTTCAAGTGGAGCTTTGTGAAGTTTGGAAACTGAGTTAGGTAAGCAGCGCCAAGGAACCAGAACCAGCTGATAGACATCAGTGCTTGAAACGTTGGGCGATCTTTTTTTGCAATCGCCAGTGTCGCGCGGGTTAGCTTTACTGGCTGCCACTTCACTTTCAGATCTGGTGCGTTACTTGGCGCTTGTGGAATAAAGCAGCTTGATACATAGCCAAGCACGGCGAAAGAAACAATACATACCGCAGCAATGAGCTTCGCGCTTTCTTCAGATGCAATAATACCGGCACCAAGAGTACCAATAAGGATGGCTAAGAATGTGCCGGTTTCGACTAAAGCGTTGCCGGATACCAGCTCTTTTGTTTCTAACTGTTGTGGAAGCAGTGCGTATTTCACCGGGCCAAAGAAGGCACTTTGCGTTCCCATTAGGAACAGAAGTAGGAGTAGTATCCCGTAGCTTTCGTAGATAAACCCGATCGCGCCCAGTGACATGATCGCCACTTCAAGGAGCTTAACTTTACGTATAAACCAAGATTTTTCGTATTTGTCAGCCAGTACACCAGCCAAAGCAGAAAACAGGAAGAAGGGCAGAATAAAAAGACCAGCGGCCAAATTAATGAATAGATTGCTGGAAATAGGCAGCGTATCTACGCTTGCGAAAGCAACAAACAGTAACAGAACATTTTTGAATATGTTGTCATTAAAGGCGCCTAGAAATTGAGTAATAAAGTAGGGTAGGAACCTTTTTTGAGTTAACAGCGAAGATTGGCTGCTGTTGTTCATTGTCTTTCCTTGAATGATTACCAGTTGGTTAAGTAGTTTGAGATTAGGTTATTGATCAACTCTTTACCATCGATAGGTTCAGAGGCGAAAAATTTATCATCAACGCTAAGTAGAGTAATTCCATGTACTCCAGACCATAATACACGGCTGGCTTTAATGACTTCGCTTTCTGTGTGTTCAGGCGCAATAGCTACCAGCAATTGCTCTAACATACCTGTCATTCTATCAATACGGTTCGATTGCCATTCAGGAAGGTTTTCACCATTCATGTTGTGCTCAAAGATAAGCTGCCAACGGTGAGGGTGTTTTTGTGCAAAATCGTGATAGCAGTATGCAAGATTGAAAAGAGCCTGTTGAGGGTTGCTCGATTGTTCAACCGCAGAAGCAGATTGGGACGACAGTTCATCTAATGTTTGAGCAACAACGTGTAAAAGGAGTAGGTTGTAGTTACCAAATACATTCACCAAGGTGCTAGGGACATAACCAATCATATTGGCAATTTTACGTAGACTTAGCTCGTGATAAGAGTGCTCTTCTAAGAAGTCGGTTACCGTCTTTAAGGTTAATTGCACTAATTGTTCGCGAGTATGATCGTTTCGTCTTGCCATGAGTACTTTCTATTAAATGAACATCGTTCAATATTTTAATGCTGCCCCAGAGTGCCGTCAATCCCTTCGCTAGTTTAGTAATCAATTAATAGCCGCAATATTATGATACATGTGTAAACGTCGTGAATATTTCATTGTTCTTTGTTAACGAGTATGATTAAGGTGTCGAAAGATAAAAAAACCTATAAAGGATAATAATGAAACGATTTTTCTCACTAGTCGCGATCCTGTTGGTAACAGTCGCGGTGACGCCAATCGCGGAAGCGAAAAAGTTTGGTGGTGGTAAGTCATTTGGCAAAAGCTTTAAAACGGCTCCAGCACCAAAACAACAAAACACAAATTCGATCCGACAAGATCAAACTGGCAAGAAAACAGCAGCAGCTAACTCTAGCAAGAAAGGCCTTATGGGCGGTCTGCTAGGTGGTTTACTTGCTGGTGGTCTTTTAGCTGCATTCTTTGGTGGCGCATTTGAAGGTATCCAGTTCATGGATATTCTGATCATGGGTCTGATTGCTTTCCTAGCGTTTAAATTCCTACGCGGAATGTTGGGCGCGAAGCAGGGCTCAATGAATCAGCAGAATGCACGTGGCCAACAGCCAGCATTCGGCGGCATGGGTCAGAACAAGTTTGAACAACCTAAGCAACAACCAAATGTTCATAACTTCGAGCAAGCACAGCCTCAATCACAACCTCATTCGCAAAATAGCGCTGGTGGTTTCGGTTTTGGTGCACAAAGCGATGTTCCACATAACTACCCACCAGGTTTTGATCAAGCGGCATTCATCAACGGTTCTCGTGAGCACTACCGTACACTGCAAGGTGCATGGAATCACAACGAGCTAAACACGATTGAAGAATACGTATCTCCAAGCCTATTTGAAGACCTAAAAGCTGAGCGTAACAAGCTAGACGGTGATCAGCATACAGACGTAATGTACGTTGATGCTGAAATCGTTCGCGCAGATCACGATGGTAGTAAAGCACAGCTAAGCCTTCAGTTTAGCGGTCGCTACCGTGACACCGCAGACGGCATTGAAGAAGATATCACTGATATCTGGCACTTAGAGCGTGACCTAACGACTCAAAATGCACCTTGGTTAATTGTTGGTATTCAAGGTTAATTCCACGATTTGACTCAACATCAATATGATGTAGTTATTCGGAATGACACCAAATAATTGAAAGCCCCTGCTGAGAAATTAGCAGGGGCTTTTTTGCGTCTAATGATATGTATCTATAAGTCGCAGCAGGGAAATTGGCTTTGAGCTTTTTTTGGGTGGGGGGAAGGGGTTTAGATTCAAGGAACAATGCCAATATGACTAACACGTGGTGAGCCGACAAAGAACATGAGTAGCGGAAATGTGTCATCACGACAAATATTAAGAGATGTATCTTGCTCAAAGGTTGGATTAACCTAGAGCTAACTAATTGATTCTATTTGGATGTGATGAGTAATGACCAAGTTCTTTGAACCCGTATTGGAGCTTGAAATTACTTTGCAGCAGAAACAGAGAATAGCGAATGAATGCCAAGAACATGTATCGACCAATTGCTTAGGCTGCGCTGCTTATCTGGCTTGTCAGCGTCATGCAGAAGTATGGGAACACTGATGTTTGAATGGGCTAGATCGCTTAGCCTTTCTTGGGTTGTAACGGGTTAGTGTTTAGGAAGTTGAGGACCGTGTTTAGAAAGATAGGTTCGGCAAGATACGTTTAGAAAGATATAAAGCTCAGAAACGAAAAAAGCCAACTCAATGAGTTGGCTTTTCGATTTTCCAATTAAGGAGAATATGGTGGAGGGAGACGGATTCGAACCATCGAAGGCAGTGCCGGCAGATTTACAGTCTGCTCCCTTTGGCCACTCGGGAACCCCTCCAGGGTGT
>NZ_JBFRKT010000014.1:0-5606 GCF_041469545.1 Vibrio sp. 10N.286.49.C3 | reverse complement strand
ATAAGCCCATCAATCAGGTTGTTCTCTTAACTCTCGAAAGAGGTAAGAAGAATATGGTGGAGGGAGACGGATTCGAACCATCGAAGGCAGTGCCGGCAGATTTACAGTCTGCTCCCTTTGGCCACTCGGGAACCCCTCCAGGGTGTGTCTTACTCTTCACAAAGTAAGCCTAAATTGATGTTTTCCCATAAGCCCATCAATCAGGTTGTTCTCTTAACTCTCGAAAGAGGTAAGAAGAAATATGGTGGAGGGAGACGGATTCGAACCATCGAAGGCAGTGCCGGCAGATTTACAGTCTGCTCCCTTTGGCCACTCGGGAACCCCTCCAGGGTGTTTTTCCTAACTCATAATGGATAGGCTAAAGAGATGTTTTTCCCAACGCATCTCTCAAGTGCGGAGCGCATCATAGCAAACACGTTAAACCTGTAAAGGGTTTTTCTTATGGTTTTGTGTTAAATGCTGCCTTTTTGGGCAAAGATGGCGAAAAGTACGCATATTGCTCGTGAAGTGAACATCTGTAATAAGATTTACGTACTGATAGGTAACACCTTGAGGTAATTAGCTTTCTGTATCGTGTTTGGTTCGTGTCATTCGTCATGAAACGTCAATTGAATTTAACTTAGATTTACACTTCTTGACGTTACAGCATTCATCAGTTGATAGAATACGGTTAATTTCATTTATAGATAATAATACCAATCGTAGTAAATAATTGGTCACCCTAGCTGGTTAAAACGCTCGATAACTGCGTTAAGAATTTTGATTGTAGAATAACTACTTATCGAAAACCTCTGCCTTGTTCTCAAGTCTTTTCCCTGCGCTATTTCTGACCGCTTACCTATTGTGATTGGTATAAACCTTACTTGCAGACCATTATTATGAAGCATAAAACTGTTTTAACCCTGCTTAGCTTGTCTATCATTATGGCGTCTCCAGCCGCACTAGCGAAACGTATGGGCCCTAGCACGGTCACTGTTGTTACCGAGCAAGTTGATATTCACCAAGTTAGCCAGTCTCTTTCTTTGGTCGGTAAGTTAGAAGCCGAGCAATCTGTAATGATCACTTCTGAAGTGGCTGGCAGAGTGAACTCTATTAACATCAAAGCCAATCAAGATGTCACCAAAGGGCAGATGTTGGTTCAACTCGATGACGACAAAGCAAAAGCAGCAGTTGCAGAAGCACAAGCATATTTAAAAGATGAAAAGCGTAAGCTTGCAGAATTTCAACGACTAGTGAAACGTAACGCGATCACTCAAACTGAAATTGACGCTCAGAAAACTAACGTAGAGATCGCCAATGCTCGTCTAGCTGCCGCTAATGCCAACCTGAAAGATCTACATATCAGTGCACCTTTCTCTGGTACGGTCGGTTTTATCGACTTTAGCCGCGGCAAAATGGTGACATCGGGTACAGAGCTCGTGACGTTAGATGACTTGTCTGTGATGCAGTTAGATCTTCAGATTCCTGAGCGCTACCTTTCTAAACTGTCTAAAGGTATGACAGTAACGGCTCGCACCAGTGCGTGGGGCGATACTCAGTTCACGGGAACTGTGGTGGGTATTGATTCTCGCATTAACGCCGAAACTTTGAACCTTCGAGTTCGAATCCACTTCGATAACAACAATGATTACCTAAAACCGGGCATGTTAGTGGCGGCTGATATGGACTTCCCACCAGTAGAAGCCCCAATCATTCCAGTTCAAGCGCTTGAGTATTCAGGCACTAAGCGTTTCGTTTATGTTATTGGCGAAGATAACAAAGCGACTCGTACCGAAGTATTCCTCGGGGCTCGTCTTGATAACGAAGTCGTGATCGAAAAAGGTATCGAGATTGGTCAGAAGATCGTAGTGCAAGGTATCGTGAACATGCGTGACGGTGTTTTGGTTCAAGAACTTGCCGTTAATCGCCCTGCTAAACTTGATGAAAATACAGCAGCACAAGAAGGCGCTAACTAATGTTGTTATCTGATGTTTCTGTGAAGAGACCAGTAGCGGCAGTTGTATTGAGCCTGCTTTTGGTTGTGTTTGGTATTGTCTCTTTCAATAAGCTTGCCGTTCGTGAAATGCCCGATATTGAAAGCCCGGTGGTATCGATCAGTACTCGTTATGAAGGTGCATCTGCCACCATCATTGAAAGCCAAATCACCTCCAACCTTGAAGACCAGTTATCTGGCATCAGTGGTATCGATGAAATCGAATCTACGACACGAAACGGGTCGTCACGAATCACTATCACCTTTGAACTTGGTTATGACCTCAATACCGGTGTCAGTGATGTGCGTGATGCGGTAGCGCGTGCTCAGCGTTCGTTGCCAGATGAAGCCGATGACCCGATTGTTTACAAAAACAATGGTAGTGGTGAAGCGTCGGTTTACATCAATTTAAGCTCAACTGAGATGGATCGAACGCAGTTAACCGACTACACCGAACGTGTGTTGATTGACCGCTTTAGTTTGATCTCTGGTGTGAGCTCGGTGGATATTTCTGGCGGTTTGTACAAAGTCATGTACGTGAAGCTGAAACCCGCGTTAATGGCGGGTCGTGGTGTTACCGCCTCTGATATTACACAAGCCCTACGTAACGAGAACATTGAAAGCCCGGGTGGCGAAGTGCGTAACGATGCGATTGTGATGTCGGTTCGTACTGCTCGTTCATATACTGAAGCCAAAGATTTCGAATACTTAGTGGTGAAACGTGCCTCTGATAACACACCTATCTACTTGAAAGATGTAGCGGATGTTTACATTGGCGCAGAAAACGAGAACTCGACCTTTAAGAGTGACGGCGTTGTTAACGTCAGTATGGGCATTGTGCCACAGTCTGATGCCAACCCACTTGAGGTGGCTGACTTAGTCCATAAAGAAGTAGAAGCGATTCAAAAGTTCTTGCCTGACGGAACTCGCTTGGCGATTGATTATGACTCCACTGTCTTTATCGACCGTTCGATCTCAGAGGTTTACAGCACACTCTTTATTACGGGTGGTTTGGTTATCCTCGTGCTTTACGTCTTCATTGGCCAAGCGCGTGCAACGCTGATTCCAGCCGTGACGGTTCCTGTGTCGCTAATCTCGTCGTTTATTGCGGCGTACTACTTTGGCTTCTCTATCAACCTCATCACCTTGATGGCACTTATCCTGTCTATCGGTTTGGTGGTCGATGATGCGATTGTGGTGGTTGAGAATATTTTCCACCACATTGAACGTGGCGAATCACCATTGCTTGCGGCTTATAAAGGGACACGTGAAGTAGGCTTTGCAGTAATCGCAACCACGCTAGTACTGGTCATGGTGTTCCTACCAATCTCGTTTATGGACGGTATGGTAGGCCTTCTGTTTACTGAGTTCTCGGTACTTTTGGCGATGTCGGTGATCTTCTCGTCTGTCATAGCATTAACCTTGACGCCGGTTCTGGGCAGCAAGATCTTAAAAGCGAACGTGAAACCTAATCGCTTCAATCAATTTGTAGAACGTGTGTTTGGCAAGCTAGAAGCCGGATACAAAGCGGTATTGCGCCGTGCTTTAAACTGGCGTTGGGCAGCTCCAATCATCATTATTGCGTGTATGGGCGGTAGTTATGGTTTGATGCAACAAGTGCCGTCGCAACTGACGCCACAAGAAGACCGTGGTGTTATCTTTGCGTTTGTTCGTGGTGCCGATGCAACCAGTTACAACCGAATGTCTGCCAACATGGACATCGTTGAAGAGCGCCTAATGCCGCTGCTTGGTCAAGGATTCTTGAAGTCATTCAGCATTCAATCGCCAGCGTTTGGTGGTAATGCGGGCGACCAAACGGGCTTCGTTATCATGATCCTGGAAGATTGGGATGAACGTGAAGAGACAGCACAACAAGCCTTGGGCGAGGTACGTAAGTCTTTAGCGGGTATTCCTGATGTACGTGTGTTCCCGTTCATGCCAGGCTTCCGTGGTGGTTCGAGTGAGCCTGTGCAATTTGTACTGGGTGGCTCTGATTACTCTGAGCTTCAGAAATGGGGCGAACTGTTAAAGCAAGCCGCTGAAGACTCGCCAATGATGGAAGGTGCGGACATCGATTACTCTGAGAAAACACCAGAGCTGTTGGTAACCGTAGATAAGCAACGTGCAGCCGAGCTAGGTGTGAGTGTTTCGGATATTTCAGATACGTTAGAAATCATGCTGGGCGGTAAGAGTGAAACGACGTTCGTTGAACGTGGTGAAGAGTACGACGTTTACCTGCGTGGCGATGAAAACAGTTTTAACAATGCCAATGACTTAAGCCAAATCTACATGCGAACTCAGTCTGGTGAATTGGTGACACTCGATACTCTAACGCATATTGAAGAAGTAGCGTCCTCGATTCGTTTATCGCACTACAACAAGCAGAAATCGGTGACCATCAAAGCGAACCTAATGGAAGGTTACACGCTGGGTGATGCTTTGGATTTCCTTGATGAACAAGCGATTGAGCAGCTACCGGGTGATATTTCAGTAAGCTACTCAGGCGAGTCTAAAGACTTCAAAGAGAACCAATCGAGCATCTTAGTGGTGTTTGCGTTAGCGATGTTGGTGGCGTACTTGGTACTCGCGGCGCAATTTGAAAGCTTCATCAACCCGCTGGTGGTGATGTTCACCGTACCTATGGGTATCTTTGGTGGCTTCTTAGGCTTGGTGTTGATGAGTCAAGGGCTCAACGTTTACAGCCAGATCGGTATGATTATGTTGATCGGTATGGTGACCAAAAACGGCATCTTGATCGTCGAATTTGCCAACCAACTTCGAGATCGTGGTATTGAGTTTGAAAAGGCGATCATTGATGCTTCAGCTCGACGTCTACGTCCAATATTGATGACGGCGTTCACGACATTAGCCGGTGCAATTCCATTGATTACCTCAACGGGCGCAGGTTATGAAAGCCGAGTGGCAGTGGGTACGGTTATCTTCTTCGGTATGGGCTTCGCGACACTGGTCACTCTGTTCGTGATCCCTGCGATGTACCGACTGATTTCCGGCTCAACACGCTCTCCGGGTCACGTGGAAGCGGAGCTTAATAAAGAACTCAGCCATGATAACGTGGGAAGAAGCAGTCACGGTTAATGAACACGCACGCTTAATGAGCACGGAATAGTGTAACAATATTGAAAAGCCTGCGTTTGCTCCTAGCGAATTGCAGGCTTTTTTTGTATAACACACAGAGCTCAATGAATTAGTACAATAAATCGAATAAAGGAAAGTAAAGTGGCTGAATTTAAATACAAAGATCTTTCTCAAGAAGAACAAGACAAGCTGGATGCAGCAACCTTTCGTCGCCTGTTAGTACACCTAGACAACAACAAAGATGTCCAAAACATCGACCTGATGATCTTGGCTGGCTTTTGCCGTAACTGTTTTAGTAAGTGGTACAAAGCAGAAGCTGAACAACAAGGCTTAGACTTGGATATCGATGACGCTCGTGAGCGCGTATATGGCATGACTTACGATGAGTGGAAACAAAACCATCAACCAAAAGCGACGCCTGAACAACTAGCGGCATTTGAAGCGAAGCAGAAGCCAGAGTAATTTGTTCTCGTTAGTGATTGATTAACAGAACAAACAAAAAAGAGCCCATCAAGGGCTAATGCCGATCAGTTAAAGC
>NZ_JBFRKT010000013.1:0-56997 GCF_041469545.1 Vibrio sp. 10N.286.49.C3 | reverse complement strand
TTAATTACGCAACAAAGCCTCTAGGTAGCTAACAGATCGATAAATATGTTAGCTACTCCACCGTAAACTTAACGACTGTATATTAGTTCTGAACATCCATTTTTGACGATTCAATTAGCTTGAACTTGGTCTCCTCTGTAAATTCCATATTCATAATACGCTCTGTTGCCGAATGGCCTAGAATACCAACAGTGCTATGGATGAACTGTGTTGCCTCGTCATTTATACTATTTGCATATTGCATTATTCCCATATTGCCTTTGACGTAATCGATCGCGGATTCGATAGCAACCAGTTGCCATTTACGAGCTATTTTTCCAAAAATCTTTTCTTTTCTGCGGTCCTGAGGGTCATAGGAAACAGCTTCTAATGAAGCCTGCGGGTTCATTTGGTATGTGTGTAGGTTATGTTGATGCCGCTCTAAGGAATTCAGTAAGCTCGAAGTCCCTGAGTTGTATGTACTGCTAAAAGATTGCCCGCTTTTTGCTTGTCGTTTAGACCAACTGACATCTCCTACACCATACTCTCCGAAACTCGACACTGATAAAAAGTAACCTCCAGCTCTGCGAACAGTTACTTCACTAGGAGAAAGAATTCGGTTCGACGCTTGATGACATACGCCCGTTATTCCGTACACTAATCCAGCCCATGACCTAAAGCCCGCTATCTTTTCTGCAACAACTAGATCACCTATTCCTTGCTCAAGGTGGTCACCACCAGTAGCTGTCCCAAAACATCCCCAACGGTTCCCATTACTTGCAACCACGTACGTATGAGCAATGTCCTTTGAAACCTTACCGCTAAAAGCTGAAATACTATAACCTTCTAACTTTCCAATACTCATTGACTACTCCTAAAAAACAAGAACCACTAAAAAGAAAAAATTCTGCATTCGCATACAAATTTTCTCCTAGTCTGGTTTTAGGAAGGCAATTATACCCATTAACCCTATTTATAACAGTGATTTAAAACCTTACATATAAAACTAGATGCTAAAGTTGCAAGCTCTTATATAACGTATAAAAAAAGAGCCACTTTGATAAAAAGCAGCTCTTAGTATTGGTTACTTTATCGCCGTTTTTTATAGCATTTTCGCGTAGTATTCGCCCTTACAACACGCCCGTTCTTGAGTGTATATCCTTTCTTAAGTTGGCCGTTTGGTCGGCGGCCTTTGCACTTGTGTCCTTTCATTGGGTATCTCCAGTTTCCGTATCCGTTGCTCTTGGTCTTGCTGTACTCGTTTTATCCAGTTGACGTCCGTTTTCAAAGCCGCAATCGTGCCAAGGCTTGAGACTCCACCTGTAATTAGTGCAATGATTAACGCATCGAGGTACGCCATCACTTCGTTTTCCATCGAGATGCGTAGTATTCAAGTAGGTATCGCACCATGGCACGCATGCCTAGCGTATCGACCACAACAGCACCTAAGACAAACCAATAAGGGTTAGGGATGTTCTGCAGTGCATTGAAGCCTTGTTCGACATACGGCGCGTAATTGGGAATGAAAGACAAGATGAGTGGTACGAAGACGACGAGCAGGATAAATTCATCCTTAAATCCCCTATCTCTAATGCTTATGTCATCAAGGCTACTGGCCTGCTCTTCACCATTTTGTAATCGCCGTACCCTTGCCTGATGCTTCTCATTTTCGAGTTCATCTTTACGCTTTAACGCCTCAGCTTTGTTTTGATTAAGCAGTTTCCCTACCCGCCACCTTGTTGTGTTTGGCTAAGGGCATACTGATTGTGTAAATATAAAGCGATATGAGAAAAATCGAATCATGTTGCTTCGTATTGATGTTTATATCGATAATAAGTTCATAAAATCAGATGGTTACACAAAACCATTATTAGTTTAAAAGCTCTACATTTGGTAAGGTATTCAAGGAATCAATAACTTATTATATAAAAGGCTTAATATGAAAATCGGTATGGTTGCCCTATCACTATTCACCGCTTTTGGCATGAGTTCATACGCGCTTGCTAATGAAAATGACACAGCAGCTAAAGAGCTTGGTCATTTTTATGCAGGTGTAGATGTCGGATTTTATAATGAAACCGAATTAGAATACCGCGGTAGCAAAATTGAAGATTCTTCTGATCTAGCTGACTTGAGTTATAACTTAGTTGGCGGTTATGAGTTCAATACACACGATGTAGTAAAGCTGGGATTAGAAGCGGAGTACCGGAAAATTGGCAAAGTTAACTTTGCTCAAATGATGGATATGGAAGGCCAAGCCTTCTTCGTGAATGTTAAACCCAAATTCATCGTTAAAGGCGACGTATTGGATTTGTATGTCTCCCTGTTAGCAGGCGTTGGATCTATTGATACGGAAATCAAAGCCTTTGGGCTCTCAGCTTCTGAATCTGAGGCCGCTTACCAAATCGGTGGAGAATTTGGCGCAATAATTACCGATAACATCGACGTTCATATCGGTTACCGCTCTGCACATATTGAAATAGAATCCATCGATGTTTCATCCAAAACAGCATACATTGGTGCAAGATACCATTTCTAAAGTTCCTTCAATGACTAGACCAATTTATAGCGGTCAACTAGCCTAGCATTGCAAATAGTCCGATCTCTTTGAGGTCGGATTTATCATTATTGGTTCACTTAACTTCCTTTACATTGCCTCCAAATATAGGCCTATTCCTCCACCAATATAAAGTTACGTTGCAACTTATTAGAAAAACCAGCGCTACTGCAAGATAAATCACTCAAACAGGCTGCTATTTCGTGTTTAAATTTTGATCTATCAATCAGTTATATGATTAAACTTGGTGACTAAGCAAGCAAACACTATGCATTCACGCTTACATTATGAATTATAGTGTTAACATCAGACAATGTTGTAAACCAGGTGTTTGATATGTTGCCTAAACTTTATAAGTTCAGATCTCTTCACGATAGAAACATACAATCGATATCCGAGTGTTCGTTGTGGTTTGATTCCGCGAAGACCTTTAATAACCCTTTTGAATCTCATCACCTGTTCAACAAAGAACTTCAGAATGACTTCAAGGTTATGTGCTTCTCTCAATCGAATGACCATCCCATACTTTGGTCTCAGTATGGTGATAACTTTAAAGGTATGTGTATTGAGTATGATCTTAACTGTTATCACGGTGAGGCAGATCTCAATTGCTTTGAAGTTCAGTATGCTGACAACCCAAGCATGCTTAGTACTCCTTCGCTAGTTGACTTAAAAGCATCGAAATTAGCCGCGAGCGTACTTGGAATCAAACATTCAAACTGGCGTTACGAAAAAGAATATCGCTGGGTACTGCCCAATGAAGAGATTATTGGCAACAAGCTGTATCTGAATAAAGAGTGTATAAGCTCTGTGATTCTCTCAGAACACGCTCCTGCCGATAGAAAACTAAAGGTACTAATGACTTGCCAACACCTCGGCATCCCCGTTAAACACGCTGTCGCTAAACAAGATTCGTGTACATTTGGCACCTTCTGTTAAATAGATATCAGTAAAATGAACGCCCTACGAGACATATTTGCTTATATAAGGTGACAGTGCAACAAATTAACATCTTAGTCAGATCACCGTAATTCACTCGTATTCATTGGCGTTTTAGACAATCATATTAATATCATTTAGTTATAGTGCATTATAATGGTCAGTTTGTGATATGAAGTCGGATGAACTTTTCTGGAAAACTGTATTTGAAGTTTTTCTTGGTTGGTAAGTGCTGTTTCGCCTGTCTACAAGCTTTACTATCGCCGGACGTTCTCACTCTCTTGATTTTTGTGTAACCTTTGGAGTGCTTCATTTCAATCATCAGGTCACAATAACCATCAATTTCAACATTGCTCTTTTTTAGTCCTTTCATGACCGTGGCTTTGATTTTTTTGGCTACCGGATTAACCAATGCATCGTCGGGAAATACGACTGGGGATGAAAAAAACAACAAAAGGATTAGATATCTCATACTGTTCTCCTTTATTGGAACTGAGAACAGTATGACGATGGTTAAGGCAAGCGAAGAACTAACTTAGTATGAAGATTGACAAGATAAGACGTAATTCTTGACCATTACGCCTTCTTTGAGCCTTTAGATTTGAAGCCGTTATGCGGGAATACATTACGAATACGTTGTTGCACGTTCTTAGGTACATCCTTTGTGAACTTGAGATTATAACCAGAGCGCTTTGCGTACACTTTTAATTCACCTTTAAAAGTGTTGTTGTGGCCAATCTCTTGAAGGTTGTGCTTAAAGCTGGGTGGAAGATGACCTTTAACTTGTTCGATCGCCCCATCGTTAAATTTGATTTTCAATACCGGCCTATCAACCGCGACTAACCAAAAAACCAACGCTGCACCGATTAAGATTACATACATCATAATGTCACCACTACTGTTGATGATTATTTATCGTCAGAAAGGAGCTTGCTTAAATCTTCTTTAAGATTGGTTACTGTCTTGCTGGCCTGTTCACTACGAGATGCTTCGCTTACCAAATACTCGATGGCATCTGATAGCGTACAACCTAGCTCGTTCGCACGCTGGGATAGCTTTTCCCATACACGATAATCAAGGTCGATTGATTTTTTCTTAGTGTGAACTTGTTCAGCATTAAAGTGACGCTTTCGCTTAGCTCGAATCGCTTGCTTGAGCTTGTTATCGAGCTCAGGAGACATGTTGTCAGATATCCACTCAAGAACACCTGTTGGTTGGTGTTCAAGCTTCAATAAGGCTTGTACAGCAACGTCAGCTTCACTTGAATCAATATGGCAGGTGATCGACTCGCCTTCTTTCCATTTTTTGACCAGATAGTTCCATTTCCAACCACATTCCAAGTTTTCAAGTTGCTGATATTTCATGTCTAATCTCGAGAGTTAATCCTAGTGACAGCGTAACCCAAAATAGGCTATTTAACAATTGTTGTCTTGAAAGAATAGACCAAGATCATACTTATATTAGCTTAGTGATTAGTAACTACAACATAGAGCTACAAGCGAGATCGGTTTTTCTATATACTCCCTACCTCATTATCATAATCAGAAACTTAAATGACTCTAGTAGATTGGCGACATGTTACGCCTCAGTACGACGAATATAGCGCTCAATTAGAGCAATTCCCTGACATCTCGCCTTTCCCATTTTCAGACATTCAACATAGATTCAACGATGCGTTAACCCGCTTTGTCCGCTTGTCCAACCTTTCGCGTGTTTTACTTGTCAACGCTCCGGACAATTCGATCTATCGTCAAATGATTGTTGAATCTTTAGTTACTGCTCTAGATGATCACACGTTACCAGTAATAAAAACTGAGTCTTTAAATGCTGTCTCTCTGTTTGACCAAGTTCAATCAAAAGATGGCCAAGTCGTTGCGACAAAGCCTGGCTTACTGGCTAGAGCGAACAATGGTTATCTGATTGTTTCAGCCAACTTAATTCTAGCAAACCCGGGAAGCTGGTTACTGCTTAAGTCTGCACTTCTTGGTGAGGCCGTAGAGCCCATCAGTAGCAACCCAGAACACTTAAACCAATCTCCATCTTTACCGCTTACCTACAATATTAAGTTGATTGTGGTTGGAGACCGAGCTCAACTCGGCGATCTTGATTATCTAGACAGTGATATTCAAACTGGTTTCTGCCTATTCAGTGAAATTGAACAAGACATAAAGCTAACAGAAGAGACGTTGACGCAATATCTTGGTTACCTTAAATGGCTCCAACAACGTTATGAATTGCCAAACATCACGCGACAGGCGGTGACAGGCATTCTTACTGCTGGTGCGAGAGAAACTGAAGACCAAAGCTATATACCGTTATGCCCGATTTGGCACAATGCGTTATTGAACGAAGCTTTGATTGAAGCCGACCATGGTGAGATTGATGGTCACCATATTCAGCAAGCACAACAACACAAATACAACCGCGAATCGTACTTACCTGAACGTGCTCTTGATGATATTCGAGATGGCCAAGTTATTATCGAAACCGAGGGTGAACAAGTTGGACAAGTTAATGGTCTGACGGTTATCGATGTACCAGGACACCCTGTATCGTATGGTGAACCAGCCCGAATTTCATGTGTTATCCACTTTGGTGATGGTGATATTGCCGACGTTGAACGCAAAGCGGAACTCGGTGGTAACCTTCACGCCAAAGGCATGATGATCATGCAAGCATTTGTAAGCAGCGCATTAAACCTTGAAGATCCGTTGCCCTATGCTGCTTCTGTTGTGTTTGAGCAATCATACTGCGAAGTTGATGGCGATAGTGCTTCTCTTGCTGAGCTTTGCTCTTTGGTCAGTGCTTTGTCGGAATACCCTATCAATCAACAAATAGCGGTAACCGGTGCTGTCGACCAATTCGGTCGTGTACAAGCAGTTGGTGGGCTAAACGAGAAAATCGAAGGCTTCTATCATGTGTGTAAACACAACGGGTTAACTGGCGAACAAGGTGTGATCCTTCCAAGATCTAACTTACGACATCTTGCTCTGAAGCCAGACCTAATTGAAAGCATCAAAAACAAAGAATTCCATATTTGGTCTGTCTCTAATGTAGATGAAGCTATTCCTCTTATTATGAACAAACCATTTAGAGACGATGAACAAGAAAGCGTTCTGAGCAAAATTGCGGAACGTATTGAAAACTTTGAAAGACATGAGCACCCTATTGGAATTGTTGGACGCATTAAAAACTGGTTTGTCTAGTACTGATCGGACTTGTTTAGCGTACACCTGTTCACTAATATGCACCTATCAAAAATTGGAGTAATTGATAATGCAAAACAAACGTGATTCTTACACTCGCGAAGATCTTCTAGCATCAAGCCAAGGCGAATTATGGCCTGAAGGTCCTCAACTACCAGCACCGAACATGTTGATGATGGATCGCATCACTAAAATGTCTGAGACTGAAGGTGATTTCGGTAAAGGTTTGATTCTTGCTGAACTGGATATTACTCCTGACCTATGGTTCTTCGACTGCCACTTCCCTGGTGACCCAGTAATGCCTGGTTGTCTAGGACTTGATGCAATGTGGCAGCTTGTTGGCTTCTACCTTGGTTGGGTTGGCGGCAAAGGTAAAGGCCGTGCTTTAGGTGTAGGCGAAGTGAAATTCACTGGCCAAATCCTACCTACTGCGAAAAAAGTGACTTACGAAATCCACATGAAGCGTGTTGTTAACCGTCGCCTAGTTATGGGCCTTGCAGATGGTCGCGTACTTGTTGATGGCAAAGAGATTTATGTTGCTAAAGATTTGAAAGTTGGCCTTTTCCAAGATACGTCAGCATTCTAATCCAACTGTTTAATTAGAATAACGCAGTTAGATTTTAATAAAGCAGCCAATGGCTGCTTTATTTTCACTCCAATAAATTTAGTTATAGTGCACTAGAGTGTGCTGGTTAAACAAACTTTCTTATCCCGAAACTGTACTGTATTAGTCCACCAGCAACTATGTATTCCGCTATAAGTATCAGCTTAAGGTGTTAGCTCTCTGCGCCATTATTCTACAATCAAACATTCTAACGAAGTTATCGAGCTTTTTAGCAAGCTAGAGTGAAAAGTTATTTACTACGATTGGTATTATCGTCCCAATCAGAAACTAACAAGGCTCCACTGCTGTACAACAATGGAGCCTTGATCTTTGAATATGTTCCGCCCTATCTATTTATAGAGACCTGATTGCTTATCACCTTTGGCGTCACGCCAACCACCTAACCAATAAGACCGAGAATCCATTTGGCTATATGGGCAAGCTTCTTGTGACCTACCGTTTATACCAGCTTTGTAGCCTTGAGATTGTGCTCGCTCTAGTCGATCACGCTTTTGTCTCTTCATAGTGCAGTCCTCATACGGGTGTTCTATTTACTAACATACAATGATTACAACTTTGCGGAGTTTTTGTGACTCCAACTTTAAGAATCGACCAGTTTTTCACTTTTCTCAAGGCGAAAAAAAAGCCCGAATTCAGAATTGTGAACTCGGGCTCAAGAGATGAAATTATTTAAATTTTCTACGGAACCCTAATAAGCCGAGTACAGTCAAAGCGAACCAACCTAAGCTACCGCCTTTACGATCGACCTTTGCTGTATCAGTACTACGAGCTTGGATATCACTCTTACCTTTACCTTCGATAGGAATCAATTTAACCGCAACAACCTCTTCTACTGCATTAGACGCAGCACCAGCACAGTATGAGTTGTGAGACGTTGTATCGTAGGCTCGTTCATCGTTACCTCTACCGTCTCCATTTGTATCGATCATACATTTTATAGCTGTTGCAGAGATAACACCCGCATCGTTGATACCTGAAGCATCAATGATTCGGAACTTGTTGTTCTCTCCAGAAACGTTGCCATCGTTAGTTAGATCATCTAAAAACCAAGCTTTGTTCTGAAACAGATCAATTCTTGACGGGTCAGTACCCGTTGCTTGATATGGATAAATAAAGCCACGGTGTCTACGCTCACTGCCATCAACTTCACGCGTTGTTTCTGCGTCAACTTGACCAACAATTTCATTGAAGTTGTTAACGGCTCTAGCTTCACCACTCGAACCAGCAAAGAAGATACCACCCGTTAGGTATGTCGCTGTTGGAGTCGCAGCTGAAGCATCAGTAACAACGAACATCTTACTGCCTGCGCTACCATTTTCAGGCACTCGACCATTACGCTTAGAGTTACCAATAACAAACAAGTTTTTGTTGATATCGGTCGCTACAGAGTTACTGTATTTGTAATCATTAGACGAGTTAGAGTTGACCTTAGCCCCCTCAATTGATTTGGTCGTCCAAGTATTCGCGCTGTCAGCTAAGTCCAGAGATTTACTGATGAATACAGATGCATTCATATCTTGCAGATCACGACTACCATCAACAGTATTGTAGCCTACGCCATAAAACTTAGTATCCGATTCGGCAATTGAACGCATGCTACCTTGAGCATAGTAATCGCCTTGTCTAGCAGTTCCACCACGAGTCCAATCGATTTGCTTGGTATTCGTACCATCCCAAATAGCAGCTTTTGAACTAAATACAGGATCCGGCGTTGACGTCTCCGTAATGGTTTCACTAGTAGAAACACTACCTACATTGTAAACAATACCATTACTTGCTTTGATAGCTTTCCATGCACGAGTCTCAGAAGATCCTGCAGGCCCATTTGGTGACGTTGTAAAGATTGCGTTATTACGAATGCTACCTTCTGATTTGATACCTAAAGGCTTAACTTCTGATGCGTCGTTCACATAAAGGGAGTTGATCACTGTATTGCGAGTATCGAGTATTGCCCCGCCTTCTATAAATGCCTTTGCATTTACATAACTCAGGTTGTTTCTTTCCTTAAACCAAGTATCTTCCCAGCGAGTTTTCGCCCAGCTTTCACATGTGGAATATCTTAGTTCACGTTTACAATAGTTTTTGAAGTCATCGAACTCTTGTAAATATTGGAAGACAGCATCCATAGCGAAAGGAACTTCTTCACGGTAACTAATGGCTTCAAGCGAATTACGAGTTTCACCTGCTAGCTTAAAGCTATCACAAGCGACACCACCGATAGTACCAGCGGTAAAACAACTTTCAGTTCCGGTAACCGCCGCTGGTTGAATCGCGACACCAAACGTTTCAGAAGCTCCGACAATTGAGCTAGGAGTCGCGACTTCAACTACCTTGTACAGTGCAGCATTCGCGTTAGTTGCAGCCAAAACTAAGGCTGCAACTGTTGTTAATTTAAATTTATTACAAGTCATGATTACTTCTTAACTTTCCTGTTGTAGTGCCTCGAGCTCTTCCCAGCGCTCAAAAGCAACTTCAAGCTCCTGCTCTGCTGCAGATAGCTTATCTAATACTGGTTGTGTCTGCTCTACAGATTTTGAAAAGAAGCTAGGATCGTTGACTTCTTCCTGAAGAGTTTCAATTTGAGTTTCCAATTCTTCCAAACGCAAAGGTAGCGCTTCTAGTTCTCGTTGTAGCTTATACGATAACTTCTTAGCTTTAGCCTTAACTGGCGCAGTTTTGGGAGTTTCCTCAACTACTTTCTCTGGCTTTGATGGCTTTTCAACCTGTCGGTACTCTATAGCCTGCTTTCTTTGTTGCTGAGCATCGTGGTAACCACCAACAAATTCTTCAACAACGCCGTTGCCTTCAAATATCCAACTTGTCATAACCGTGTTATCAACAAACTGTCGATCGTGGCTCACTAAAAGAAGCGTACCCTGATAGTTGGCAAGCAAATCTTCTAAAAGTTCCAAAGTTTCGATATCTAGATCGTTGGTTGGCTCATCGAGAATCAATAAGTTATTCGACTTAAGGAAAATACGAGCTAATAACAGACGGTTTTTCTCACCACCAGACAGTGCTTTCACCGGAGTGCGAGCACGTTTAGGAGAGAACAAGAAATCTTGTAGGTAGCTCAGTGCATGGCGCTCACGGCCGCCTACTGTCACTTCTTGCTTACCATCCGCTAGATTGTCAATTACTGACTTCTCAGGGTCTAGGATTTCGCGGTATTGGTCGAAGTAAGCCACTTCAAGTTTAGTACCACAATGCAGACGGCCAGAATCAGGCTTCAGCTGATCAAGAAGCAGTTTAAGTACGGTACTCTTACCACAGCCATTAGGGCCGATCAGAGCAATACGATCACCACGCATAATATTGAAGCTGAAATCTTTAACGATCTCTTTGCCTTCAAAGCCAAAGTTAAGATTCTCTGCTTCGAATACAATCTTGCCTGAACGTTGACCATCATCGATCTGAATAACCGCTTTACCCTGCACTTCACGACGATTGATGCGCTCTTCACGCAACTTCTTAAGTGCACGTACACGGCCTTCGTTACGCGTTCGACGAGCTTTAATGCCCTGACGAATCCATACTTCTTCTTGAGCAAGCTTTTTATCGAATTCAGCGTTCTGCATCTCTTCGACACGTAACGCTTCTTCTTTCTCTAGCAAGTAGTTTTCGTAATCGCCAGGGAACGAGCTCAGCTTGCCGCGATCAAGATCAACAATGCGAGTTGCCATCGATTTGATGAAAGCACGGTCATGGGAGATAAAGATGATTGAACCACGGAAATCTTTCAGGAAGCCTTCTAACCATTCGATTGTCGCAACATCTAGGTGGTTAGTCGGTTCGTCGAGTAGAAGCACGTCTGGGTCACATACAAGCGCACGAGCAAGCGCCGCTTTACGTTGCCAACCACCAGACAAATCCGTCAGTTTTGTTTCAGCAGTGAGTTTAAGCGCCGCCATTACGTTACTTACGCGATCTTCGAAACGCCATGCGTTGGCATGATCCAACTGCTCTTGCACACGAGTAAGACGATTTAAGTTCTTTTCGCTAGGGTCAGTACCAATGAGATCCAAAAGATCATGATAGATCTTCAACTGTTCGCCGATTTCCGCTAGGCCACCAGCAACGTAATCATAAACGGTGCCTTCTTCATTACGCGGTGGATCTTGCTCAAGGCGAGACACAACCACATCTTGTGTGATTTGCATCTTGCCGTCGTCCATGATGATGTTCCCTGACAGGATTTTCATTAACGTAGACTTACCCGCGCCATTGCGCCCTACTAAACACACACGTTCGTTTTCTTGCAGTGCAAAGTCCGCACGATCTAATAACGGGTGATCGCCAAACGCTAATTGCCCGTTATGAATTGTAAGTAATGCCATTCTTTTTTAACCAATCATTAAGTTCTAACAAGCCAAATGGCCAGTTAAGCTCTGAGCTTTGAGAAAAGTCAGAGCTTTCAAATTTGAGCACCGGAATAGTGACCCCGTAACGGGAAAAGAGCTCATCATCAAATGCAATGTCGACAACGTTGACGTGATGGCTAATGTTTAACTGTTCCGTGAGTTTGAATGCCATCTCACATAGATGGCACCCTCCTGTACTGTAGAGAGTCAGCACGCTATATCCTTATACAATCTCTTAATTACTTATGTGTAATCAACCAGCAGTTATGAATGTGCTTGTTACGAGAGAAGTCCAATGGAAGCGTTTTAGATGAGATGTTCTGAGCTTTGAGACCTAACGCTTCTAGGCCTTCTACATCCATTTTGAAGTGACGCTTGTTGTTAGAGAACACAATCGTGCCTTCTTCACGAAGAAGACGCTTAAGGTTTTCCATCAATTGAATGTGATCACGCTGAACATCAAAAGATTGATCCATACGCTTAGAGTTTGAGAACGTTGGGGGATCAATGAAGATCAGGTCGTAAGAACCCTGCTCTTTAACCAACCACTGTAAGCAGTCAGCTTGAACAAACTGATGTTGACGACCAACACGGCCGTTAAGCTCCATGTTCTGTTTTGCCCACTCAAGGTAGGTATTAGACATATCAACGGTTGTTGTAGAGCGTGCGCCACCCACAGCAGCATGAACAGAGGCACTGCCTGTGTAAGCAAATAAGTTAAGGAAATCTTTACCTGCAGCCATTTCGCCGATACGACGACGAGTGATCTTATGATCTAAGAACAAGCCCGTATCTAAGTAGTCATGAAGATTAACAATCAGCTTAACGCCGTATTCGTTCACTTCTAGGTTAGAGGAGTCTTGAGCCATTTTTTGATATTGAGATCGGCCTTTCTGCTTCTGACGAACCTTAAGAACCACGTTGTTTGCTTCAACGCCAGTGACTTGAATAGAAGCACGGATGATATCGGTTAAGCGACGTTTTGCTTTCTCTTCCGGTACATCTTTAGGTGCTGCGTATTCTTGAATCACTAGGTGACCTGGGTATACGTCAATCGCTACATTGTATTCTGGTAAGTCCGCATCGTAGATTCGGTAACAATCTAATTGCTCTTTCTTAGCCCACTTGCCAATTTTTCCGATGTTCTTTTTAAGACGGTTTGCGAAGTCTGGGGCAATAAGTTGCTCTTGTTCACCCGTTGGACGCTCTGACATCGGACGGTCTGAAATTGAGTAGTTCTTTTGGTGACACGGTAACGCACCATTGTTCAATTTGAACTGTTTGTCTGCACGCATACGTAAGCAGCTAAGCAGTTCGTCAGAACTAGAGAAGATCGACGCGTTACAACCGCCAAATTCCGCTTTAAGTTGTGCACCGAATGCCGTGTAAAGTGCAATCAAACCCGGCTCTGTGCCAAGACGCTCACCATAAGGTGGGTTAGAAACAATCACACCATCAGCAAACTCTGTAGGACGCTTAAGCTTTGCAGCATCGCCTACTTCGAATTCAATCAGCTCTTCAACACCAGCACGACGAGCATTGTCACGCGCTGTTTTGATCATGCGCTCGTCATTGTCGTAGCCATAGAACTTACACTCTACTTTCTTAACGCCACGACGACCTTGAACGTTCGCTTCAGCTTTCACTTCAGCCCACAGTTCTGGTTCAAAATCTTCTAGTGATTCAAAACACCACTTCTGGCGTTTAACACCTGGAGCCATGTTCGCAGCCATCATTGCCGCTTCAATCACTAACGTACCTGAACCACACATTGGGTCTAGGAAAGGCTTAGTCGCATCCCAGCCACTACGAAGAAGAATCGCTGCAGCAAGGGTTTCACGCAATGGTGCGCGGCCTGATTCTGGACGATAACCACGTTGGTGAAGACCGCTACCTACCATATCAACACCAAGAATCGCTTTATCACGATGTAGACGAACGTGAATACGAATATCTGGATTTTCTTTGCTGATAGACGGACGAGGCAACGACTTTTTCTCAAAGCTATCAACAACGGCATCTTTTACTTTCATCGCACCGTATTGGCTATTACGGATTTCGTTGTTTGTACCGTTAAAGTCAACAACAAAACGCTTAGAGCTATGGAATTGATTTACCCAGTTAACCGCAGTGGTTGATAGGTACAAATCCATGTCGTCCATACAAGTGAATTCAGAAAGGACACGTACAAATCTAGAAGCCAAACGACTCCATAAACAACAACGATAAATTTGCTCATTGGTCGCTTTGAATTTAACACCTGCTTGAACAGGTTTTGCATTTGTAATCCCTAGTTGGGTTAGTTCTTCAACTAATAAATTCTCAAGGCCGTTTGAGGTAACCGCTAGATATTGATTCATAGTGTTCTTTTATTGATAAAAATTAGCTCGATTATACCTGAATTTGTTATTAGAGCATCACACTAAACTTGTCTTTTCATTGAATCTTTCGACTAACTGGCTAGCAAACACACAGTCATGAAGCGATCGCTTACCCACATCCCCTTAGAACATAAGACTTATCGAATCAGCACAATTTATGACCAAACATCGACCAATGCGGCGGTGTGAATTTATATTCACCCTGAAATTGGTATACACCAGAGTCAATTTAAGGCTGAAAGTTAGCTACAAAAGCACAAAAACAGGGAATAAAGGGAGGTAATTTACACTTCTGCCGATGAAAATAGGCAGAAATTAAGATGAAAAAACAGTCACAAGTTCACTAATTAAATAGTTAAGCGGTGATGTATTTATCTGGATGAGGTTTTTTAGGCACAAAAAAATCGGCTATTGAGCCGATTCTAAGGAAGGTTTGATAGGTTTATGCGTTGCAATGTGTGTTAGAAATGATGAACTAAACTGGGGAATTAACCGACCATTGCAATATGTGTATGGTGAAAATGAAGAATAGAGTTCGCGTCTACCATCCTATCGTGCATCACCTTAATCGAGTCTCCAAAGCTTAACCCTTTTGAAGGTGTGAGCAGAAACTCTTCTAAGTCGACAAATGCGCATAGGCTCGCACACTCTCCCACTTCCAATACAATGAAGTAACCTAGGCTATGCTCGTTATTCATTTGTACGATATCCCCTTCTTGAGGAGATTCGTGGCCAGCGCCTTGTGAATCGAAGAACCAGCTTTTAGGCTGTACTGGCTTGTGGAAGCGCTTTGCTGCCACACAATATAGTGCGAGTTCAGCTTGGCGAGGCTCAGACAGTTCTAAGCCAGAAATTTGTTCTTTGAAGGTTTGGTATGAAGATGCGTCATCAACGGTGAATTCATTATCTCTAAACGCGCAGTCCACCAGCTTATTGCGGACCAGATTCGTTTTGAAAATCATATCCTCTCCGAGGTTTAGCATTAATGAACATTGCTGCTCATCGTAATACCAACTCCATGTATCGCTAGGTTTAAGCATCATTTCGTCTCACACTGTTGAACCATTCCATTAGGTAAAACGCAAAATTACCTTCAATTACAGTAATTTTACTGAGCAATAGGCAAAAAAAAAGAGGAAATGAATTCCTCTTTCTTATCGCTTCTGTCTACAACTCAGTGAGTTACAGTGTCTCTTTTAGTAAGACGATGCCAAATTATAGCTTTCCTAAAATAACCAAATCTTTTTGATAACTCTGTTTATAAAAGCTCTGGGTTTATAAAAGTTCTGGTTTTCGGGACTATAAATTCTTAACGATGTCGCCTACAAGACCTGGGCCTTTGTAGATGAAACCAGAGTAAACTTGTACAAGCTTCGCGCCTGCCATCATTTTCTCTTTCGCAGCAACGTAAGAGTCAACGCCACCTACCCCGATGATCGGTAATTGGTCACCCAACTCTTCGTGAAGTTTACGAACCACTTCAGTACTGCGAGATTGAACCGGACGTCCACTTAGGCCACCCGCTTCATCGCAATGTTTCATGCCTTCAACGATTGAACGATCCAATGTTGTGTTTGTTGCGATCACACCATCGATCTTATTTTTGATCAATGATTCACAAATTTGGCTAATTTCGTCATCACTTAGATCCGGAGCAATCTTAAGAGCAAGAGGAACATATTTACCATGCTTCTCTTCTAGTTCAGATTGTTTTGTTTTAAGTTCAGACAATAGATCGTCTAGAGCTTCGCCGTATTGTAGAGAACGAAGTCCTGGAGTATTTGGTGAAGAGATATTCACAGCAATGTAACCAGCGTATTGATATACCTTCTCCATACAGATCAAGTAATCTTCAGCGCCCTTTTCAATTGGTGTGTCTTTGTTCTTACCGATGTTGATACCTAAGATGCCGTCGTAGTTCGACTTCTTAACGTTCTCAATAAGGTTGTCGACGCCTAAGTTATTGAACCCCATGCGGTTGATGATACCTTCAGCTTCAACAAGACGGAACAGACGTGGTTTGTCATTACCGGCTTGTGGACGAGGAGTTACCGTTCCTACTTCAACGAAACCAAAACCCATTGCGCCAAATGCATCAATACATTCGCCGTTTTTATCTAGGCCAGCCGCTAGGCCAACTGGGTTTTTAAAAGTAAGACCCATGCATTCTACAGGTCGATTAGGTAATTGTTGGCGATACAAAAGATCAATAGGAGTGCCTGTGAAGCGTTTGAAATTTTGAATTGCAAGATCATGTGCCTTTTCGGCATCAAGTTGGAAAAAGCCAGTTCTGGCTAGACGGTAGAGCATTGTGCCTCCGATAGAAAAAAGCCCCGTGTAAACGGGGCGATATTATTTACTTATTTACTCAACTATTCAATCTATTACTGTCTGTAAGGGTAAGATAATCGAGTTTGATAGCGAATGAGGTTCTTTATTAAGCAAACGTTATCGTTTCTGCAGTCAGTTTACTCATTTCTAGTCTCTACCATATTACAGCCACCCACTCTTTTAACAACAAGCAAGGTGTCCACGAAGTGGGTCCGTTAAAAGAAGTGGGTCCGTCAAAAATCGTTAGACCTATAGATGCCACTTTATAGAAACAAAAAAGGCAGACCTTATGGCCTGCCCTTGTGTCTTTCGTTTTATCTAATCACTAATCTGTCGACATGCAGTTTAGATTCAATAACATCAATTCACGCAATGCTACTGAGAACTTGGCAAACTCATGAACCGAACCCACTTTGAATTCATTGAGGATACTTTCCCAACGATGTAGAGAAACAGAGTTACTTTCCATCCAATCATCAAGCGCTTTAATCACATCGATGTCTGAAGCACAACCGCAGTTAAGCACTTGGCCAGTTAGCTGACGTTGCTGCCAATCCAGATCTTCTCTGAATGCTGCACGTGCCAGCGCTTGCCAGTTGTTATCTACAGCTTGACCATTGATTTGCTTCAAGAACCAGTGCAGAGACAAACGGTCGCCAAGGTTGAAGTAAAGCTTAGACGCTTGTTGTACTGTTTTACCCGTCTCACGAGCCACTGTGGATATATCCAGTGCTGAGTACAAGCTAGACAAACGCGCAACTGAATTAGCCAACTCAGCGTTTACGCCTTGGTCAATCCATAACTGTGCCATTGCGTTATGCTCTTCTACTTCAGAAGCCACTAGGTTTTCATCCAGTTTCTCTGTGATAGTAAGAACATCACCTTGGTAAAGTTCAATCAATGCTTTCACTGACTGTTTACCGGTACGGTTTCTTAGCAACCAACGAGCCAAGCGACGAAGTGTACGACGAACATGGTAGATCAATTCATATTGAGCTTCAGAACTTGAAACATTGTCCAGTTCACGGATGCTCTTCAGAACTTTGCCAAGACCATAGATTTCACGTGTTGCCGCGTAAGCATTGGCAATATCAACAATATTTGCGCCCGTCTCTTCTTGCAGACGAGTAACGAAGTTACAACCCATCTCGTTAACCATTTGGTTAGCCAGTGCCGTCGCAATGATTTCAGAACGTAGTGGATGATTATCCATGTGCTGAGAGTAGTTACGACGTAACGCTGTTGGGAAGTATTGCATAAGCTGTTGAGCATGGAATTCGTCATTAGCGATATCATCACTAACAAGATCTTCTTTAAGCACCATTTTACCGTAAGCGACAAGTACAGAAAGCTCAGGTCTTGTTAGGCCTTGGCCCTGCTTTTCACGCTCAAGCAGTGTTTCGTCATCTGGGATGTATTCCAACCCACGATCCAAGTACCCTGCTTTTTCCATTGTATGAATAAAGCGGATTTGCTCTTTTACTAAGCCAACACCTTGATGCTCAGTAACCGAAATAGACTCAGCTTGGCAATATGCGTCGTCTAGAACGATTTCGCCAACTTCATCTTCCATCGATTCAAGTACTTGGTTACGTTGCTTAACGGTTAGATCACCATTAGACACCAAACCATTCAAGAAGATCTTAATGTTTACTTCATTATCCGAACAGTCAACACCACCAACGTTATCAACAAAGTCGGTATTAACTCGGCCACCCGTCAGCGCGTATTCAATACGACCCAGTTGAGTCATACCCAAGTTACCGCCTTCACCAACAACTTTAGCTTTTAGGTCACGGCCATCGATACGCAGCACGTCATTTGCACGGTCACCTACATCTGTATGAGTCTCGTTTGAAGACTTAACGTAAGTACCGATACCACCATTCCAAAGAAGATCAACCTGCATAGACAAGATCGCTTTGATCAAATCATTCGGTGCCATTGATGCTTTCTTAGTACCCAGCATTTTCTGAATTTCAGGCGTCAGAGAGATAGACTTCGCTCGACGAGAGAAAATGCCACCACCTTGAGAAATCAGGTCTTTGTTGTAATCTTCCCAGCTTGAGCGAGGTAGATTAAACAAGCGCTCACGCTCTACCCAGCTTGATGCTGATTCTGGATTCGGGTCGATGAAAATATGCATGTGGTTAAACGCAGCTTGCATACGAATATGCTTAGACAACAGCATACCGTTACCAAATACATCGCCCGCCATATCACCTACACCGATAGCGGTAAAGTCCGTTGTTTGACAGTTGATGCCCATTTCACGGAAGTGACGTTTGACAGATTCCCAGCCACCTTTCGCCGTGATACCCATGGCTTTATGGTCATAACCGTTAGAGCCACCAGAGGCAAATGCATCGCCTAACCAGAAATTGTATTCAGCAGATACTGAGTTTGCTAGATCTGAGAACGTTGCGGTACCTTTATCGGCGGCAACAACCAAATACGGATCATCTTCATCGTGACGAACAACACTCTTAGGTGGAATAACCTCACCTTCAATGATGTTGTCTGATACGTCTAATAATGCACGGATGAAGCGCTTGTAACAACGTTGACCTTCAGCGAAAATTTCATCACGGCCAGACATAGTGTGTTGACGCTTACAAACGAAACCACCTTTTGCACCAACCGGTACAATTACTGTGTTCTTAACTTGCTGTGCTTTAACTAGGCCTAGAATCTCAGTACGGAAATCCTCTTGACGGTCTGACCAACGTAAACCACCACGAGCGACTTTACCGCCACGTAGATGCACACCTTCAATGTCTGGTGCGTAAACGAAAATCTCAAACGCAGGAACCGGTGCTGGGATATCTGGGATCTCGCTTGGTCTCATTTTCAGAGCCAACCAAGGTTTAGACTGTTTGTTGTCGTCTAACTGGTAGTAGTTAGTACGAAGCGTTGCTGTGATCATTTCCATGTAACGACGAATGATACGATCATCATCCAAGCTTTCTACATGATCCAACTGTTCAGTGATCTTCTTAATAAGATCTTGTTGGCCTTTCGCGCTGCCCTTTAATTTAGGATCAAAACGCTTGCCGAATAAGCTCACTAACCCTTTCGCTAGATCTGGGTAATGAGACAATGTGTCTTCAATGTATTGTTGGCTAAATGGGAAACCCACTTGGCGCATGTAACGCGCATACGCACGTAAGATTGAGATTTCACGGCCAGAAAGAGCAGCACCCAATACCAAGCGGTTAAAACCATCGCTGTCTAATTCACCTTCCCAAATCGCAGCAAAGGCTTGTTGGAATAGATCGCGCGCTTCACGAAGATCAATCGTCTTGTCACTCTTGTGCAGCATCGAGAAATCAAGGATCCAATAAGTCACTCCATTGGTCTTGCGTACTTCATAAGGTGATTCACCAATAACGCGCAGGCCAAAGTTTTCAAGCATTGGCATAACATCAGACAGGTGAATAGGCTCATCACTGTGATAGAACAACTTCAAACGAACAGCTTTAGAGTCTGCCGCTTCTTCTTGAGGGCGGTAGAAAAGCATGCCAAGTTTGTTGTCTTCACTCAGAGCTTCTAGACGTTCGATATCTGCAACCGCAGAACCAGGCATCATGTCTTCTTTGTACGAACGTGGGAATGCACGCATGTACTCTTTCGATAACGGAAGACCTTTGCTCTCACCGAAGTTAGCAACGATTGATTCAGACAGGCGGTCATCCCACGTAGACGATACTTCCATTAAATTTTGCTCAATTGTTTTCACGTCCACATCCATGTTGTTGTTATCAACACGAACAATATAGTGCGTTCTTGCCAGTGGGCTTTCAGAGAAGTATGTCGTGAATTCGACCTCTTCTTCGCAACCGAAATACTGCTTCAAGATACGTTGGGTTTGACGACGAAGTTCGGTGTTGTAACGATCTTTGGTAACGTAAACCATGCAGCTAAAGAAACGGCCAAACGGGTCTTTACGAACAAACAAACGCAGAAGATCGCGATCTTGCATTTGAACTACGCCAGTACCGACTTCTAGCAATTCTTCTTCACAAGCTTGAAGCAGTTCATCTCGCGGGTAGTTTTCTAGAATGTTGTGCAGAGCTTTGTAAGAGTATGAACCTTCACGGTAACCACTCGCGTCTAAGATACGCTCTACTTTCTCGCGAACAAGAGGAATCGTTTCAACGGTTTGGTTATAAACGGCAGAGGTGTAAAGACCAGTAAAGCGGTGTTCACCAATAACCTTACCGTTCTTATCGAACTTCTTAATACCAATGTAATCATTGTAAGCTGGGCGGTGAATGCGTGAAGCCGTGTTGCCCTTGGTTACGATAAGTACATAAGGCTTTTTAGCTTCAAGACGTGCCGAATCAGAAAACTCAGACAGCTTAACGTTACGCACACGATCTGAATTCGCAAACAAACCAAGACCTTGCTCCTTGGTCGGTTGTAGTTCTGTGTCGCCATTTACAGAAACAAGGTCATATTCCTTGTAGCCCATAAACGTAAAGTTGTGCTCGCCTAACCAACGAAGAAACGCCAACGTCTCATCAAAGCGTTGGCCGTCTACAGGAATGCTTTCTTTTTGCTTTTCAACTTGATTGGTTACTTCCTCTAGTTTTTCAACCATCTTCAGCCAATCGTTCACAACTAAACCAGTATCGGTAAAGATATCCAGTAGTTCCGTTTTGAGCGCTGTCATTTCAGCTTTGCTGCTAAGACGGTCTACTTCGATATGGAAAAGTGATTGGAATGCACCTTCGTTATTGCTAACGCCGACAACACTGCCCTTATCAGAGCGAGAGATTTGTGTTGGATTGTGAAGCATAAGGTGAGAAGAAAGGTCTAGGCGAGTCAGCGCCATTTTTACAGAGTCTACAAGGAATGGGCTATCTGGTACGACTATCTCTACGATAGTGTGAGTAGATTGCCAACCTTGACGACTTACTGTCGGGTTAAAAACACGAACAGAGATTTGGTCAGCTTTCTTTTCATTGATGTGATGCCATAAGCTAACTACAGCACCGTATAAATCGGATTCGTTTCTCTGAGTTAGATCGTCGTGAGAAACGTTACTAAACAAGTGTTGAGCAAGTTGAGTTACGAGAGGTCGATGAGCAAGGTCAAGTTTGTCTTGAATCAGTTTGTACACTTTTTCAAGTAAAACTGGAACCACAGTTTCACGTGCGGTCATAGTCACACTCCACAATTAGAATTTTATTTTATTATTAGGGGGCTTACTTAAGCTTGCGTTTGAATCAAGCCTTCAAGGCCAGTTCTACTAACGAGTTAAGCAAAGGTAATGCATTCATTTATTGTAAAAGCATTATTGATAAATAGTTAATTGTTTTAGAGGTGGTAAGAGGTGAAATGTTTGATTATGTGATTAAGATTCCCTTTAACTCACTAGGCACGCCAAGCTTTACAGAGCTTCCAACTTAATAAACTTATTTTTTTGGTCAGTTGTTAACCTAAACTGTCCTCTAACCCCTATTTGTGTAAGAAATGGTCTGAAGCGAGTTGCAGGTAGCTGTAAGCGTAACCCTGTTGTTGTTATCACTTGAACTTTACTTGCGGCACCCGAGTAGCTAGCCAAAAACTGCTGATATGAGATGTTAAGTTGGAAAATATAGCGATTCATACGATACCTGTATAAATATACAGTGCCGGTATTTTTGGCACTTAACGATGTCTGAAAGTGAAACTGAACTTGAAACTGCTCTAGCTTATCGAAAATTCGATAAGCTAGAAACAAAAAATCAGTGGCAGATATTCTCTACCACTGATGACTTTTCGTTACTAGTAAACTGTTTATTAGCAAACCGCTTATGATCAAACAGTTACCTGAATAAGCGGCTGACTTAAGCCTCTAGTGCTTTTGCCACTTTCTCGAATAAGTCTTTTGCAAGGTTGTCCATGTTCTTCAGCGTCTCAAGTTCTTTTTTGATTAGAGCTTGGCGTTCATCATCGTACTTACGGAACTTAAGTAGCGGGTCAATCAAACGTGAAGCCACTTGCGGGTTGCTGCTGTTCAGTTCACGTAGGATCTCGCCCGCAAACGCATAACCTTGTCCTGACTTGGCGTGGAATTGAACCGGGTTCATGTTTAAGAACGAACCTACCAAGTTACGAGTACGGTTCGGGTTCTTCAAGCTGAACGCTTGGTGCGACATCGACGCTTTAATCACTTCAAGTGCATTAGAGCTTGGGTTTGAACCTTGCAATGCAAACCACTTATCCATGACAAGACCATCGTGTTTCCACTTGTCGCTGTAATCCGCCATCAAGGTTTCACGACATGGTAGTTGCGCACTGTTCGCCGCGCCCATTGCAGCCATTGTATCTGTCATGTTGTTTGCTTGTTGGTACATAGCAACAACCAAGTCATTACCCTTTTCAGTATGCGCTAAGTAACTTAGACAGACTTTACGTAGAGTACGCTTACCAATCGAATCGTGATCGATCGTGTATTCTGTTAGTGCATGGCTGTGATAAACCGCCGCTAACTCGTCTTCAAGTTCTGCAGCTAGTGTTACTTTCATTGAGTTAAGAACAGATGCGACCGCATCAATATCAACGCGCTCATACCAACCCGACACTTCGTTATGACTTGGAAGAGAAAGCATTTCTGCAATAAACGCAGGTTCTAGTGAATCACTAAGCAGCACCCCGCGGAATGCATCAACAACAGAAGCAGAAAGTTCAAACGCTTGGCTCTTCTGAACCTTCTCAACATTACTGCGGATATATTTAGCGAGTAGCATTTGACCCGCATCCCAACGAGAAAATTCATTGCGAGCATTAACCATCAAGAAGATAAGTTCTTCATCTGAATAGTCGTACTCCAGTTTCACTGGCGCAGAAAATTCACGCAGTAGCGATGGGATCGGTTGCTCTGAAACGTTTTCAAACACGAACGTTTGTACCGCTTCTTTCACATCAAGTACGTTGTGAACTGGCTTTCCGTTACATTGTAACCCAACGACATCGCCAGCAGCGGTGTATAACTCGATATCAAAAGGAATATGCAGAGCTTGCTTTTCCGTTTGCTCATGAGTTGGAGCCGTTACTTGGCGAGTTGTTAACGTGTACTCTTTTTTGTCTGCGTCGTAGTGACTTTCAACAGACAGCGTCGGCGTGCCAGATTGGCTGTACCATAAACGGAACTGAGACAGGTCAACGCCCGACGCATCTTCCATTGCAGCAACGAAATCTTCGCAAGTTGCAGCGGTACCATCGTGACGTTCAAAGTAAAGCTTCATGCCTTTTTGGAAGCCGTCTTCACCCAACAATGTGTGGATCATTCGGATCACTTCGCTGCCCTTTTCGTATACCGTCAATGTGTAGAAGTTGTTCATTTCTATCACTTTTTCAGGGCGAATTGGGTGAGACATTGGACTTGCATCTTCAGCGAATTGTGGCCCGCGAATAATACGAACATTGTTGATTCGGTTTACTGCGCGAGAACCAAGATCAGATGAGAACTCTTGGTCACGGAATACGGTTAAACCTTCTTTCAAGCTTAACTGGAACCAATCGCGACATGTCACTCGGTTCCCCGTCCAGTTATGGAAATATTCATGACCGATTACCGCTTCGATGCCTAGGTAGTCGGTGTCGGTTGCTGTTTGGTCGTTCGCTAAAACAAACTTAGAGTTAAATACGTTCAGACCTTTGTTTTCCATCGCGCCCATGTTGAAGAAATCAACAGCTACGATCATGTAGATGTCTAAGTCATACTCAAGATTGAAACGCTCTTCGTCCCACTTCATTGAGTTAATCAAAGAAACCATCGCGTGGTTTGCGCGGTCTAGATTGCCTTTGTCGACAAAGATTTCCAGGTCAACTTTGCGGCCTGATTGTGTGGTGTAAGCGTCACGAAGTACATCAAAGTCACCGGCAACAAGAGCAAACAAGTAAGCAGGTTTTGGATGTGGGTCTTGCCACTTAACCCAGTGACGACCATTTTCAGCATCACCTTCATCTATACGGTTACCATTACTGAGTAAGAATGGATTTTCAGCTTTGTCTGCGATTACCGTTGTGGTGAATTTTGCCAATACATCAGGGCGGTCCATATAGTAAGTAATGCGGCGGAAACCTTCAGCTTCACACTGACTACAGAATGCGCCACCCGACTTATACAAACCTTCAAGTGCACTATTCCCTTCAGGATTTACTTCCGTCACGATCGTGAGTGTGAAATCTTTCGGTAGTCCGCTCAGTGTCAGTTGAGTTTCAGATTGCTCGAATTGCGTCCACTCTTGACCCTCTACTAAAACAGAAACCAACGTCAAACCTTCACCATCAAGTACTAAGGTCGAACTATCTTTCTCTTGCTTAACACTAGACACCGCCGTAATGATGGACGCTGAATCGTACAAATCGAAAGTAAGATCGATTTGAGAAATAGTGTGAGATGGTGATTGATAATCTTTACGATACTTGGCTTGAGGTGTATGTGCCATGACGGGTTCCTTTTGATCGTTATACGTAATTGTATTTTAACTGTATATATCTAAAGGTTGAGGGCCAAGAACACAAGGGGAATATTGAAAAAAGGAGGCATTGTAGTAAAACGCCTCCATGTTTTGCTATTTTATCAACCAAATAAGAAAGGAACGGCTAATAAATGAACTGTGAGCCATATTATCAACAAACATGACTTTGCGCATCCAACCCGTCATTATCGAATACGATTGAGTACTGCAAACATGTCGCCTTCTTCACCTTGAAGCGTCAAGACGTCGCTGTTTAATGTGTAACGAGTGCCGTGCTCGCCATTTTCATACAGAAGCACCAATTGATCGCCTTCTGTGTAATACACCCCACGACGAACAACCTCACTCCCCACTTCATCGGACACTCTGAACATAAATACAAAGTCAGGTTGAAGCACTAAATCCATTTTTTGAATGTTACTCGCGCGCAGGTCGCTACCTGAAAGCTCAGCACTCGACCAAATACCTGCCAGTGCATTCGGTAAGGCTTTGGTAAACATGACACCGTTGAGGTTCAACATATTATGGTTACTGCTATAGGCGTAAACTTGAGGTTCAGAGGTGTTTAAACCCAAAATAATGGTATCTTCATTGGCATTATACAAGCCTTCCCAATGGTCGACACTGTAGTCTTTCTTTTGAATATCAATGGAGAATGAATAATTTGAATCAAGGGTTAGCTTTATCGCTCTAAAATTTTCAGTACCTTGTTCAGGATCTGGGTTCATCAAATACCAATCACCAAGCAGTAAAGGAAGGTCAAAATGAGATAGATTGCTGTCACTTTTTGATTGCTGATCGCTTGAAGCGACCTCACTCCCAAAAGCAACAAAACTTAAACAAGATAAAAATAGTAGAATCCATTTCATACGCGCCCCCTCGTTTTCTTTAAGCTTAGGCACGTAATGAATAGAAAGCGAAAAAATTTGATCCAAGTCACTAAATTTTAAGTGCAAAGTAACTTAAATGTCATTATTCGACACAAAACAGAGCTAAATAACCCTGAACATTGAGTGTTCTTTGCGACAGTCTCAACGGTTACAATCAGGTATTCCTGTCAAATCATAGACACAAAAAAAGCGAGCCTAGGCTCGCTTTTTAAATTGTGCATCTTTAAACAATCACCTTTTAACAGGTATTTGCTCTATTTCTTGATCATATCCAGCATGATAGCGACAGATTCATCAAGATAAGCATCTGGGGCTTCGTAGTCTTTAGGGATATCATCCAACGTTTTAAATGCCTCTAACTTAGCGGCTTTTTGACGTTGATTGATACGCTCTAGACGAAGCACATCCCCATCATCACTCTCTTGTTGACGTACTTTTTCGTTCAAAGAAAGGTCGTTATCATCTTTATCAGCCTTATATTTTTCAATATCTTGCGCGATAAAGCCAAACTCCATGTCTGTCGCAATACGAGCTTGGTGTTGAGCGGTTAAGGCAGCAACTTGCCCATCGTTACGCTGTAACACTGAATAGTTAGCTTTATCTATGCTATCCCAAGGCAGAGCATTATCTTCAACACTTTCACCAGTATCTGCTGGATCAATTGCCGTTGGGTAAGCAATATCAGGCACTACACCTTTGTTTTGCGTACTTCCGCCATTGATTCGGTAGAATTTCTGGATGGTGTATTGAACGTAGCCTAACTCTTTATCGAACAAATCATAAATATGATTCAAAGAGCGGTGTTGTTGCACCGTTCCTTTACCGAAAGAGTTTTCACCAAGGATGATTGCACGACCATAATCTTGCATCGCTGCTGCAAAGATTTCAGATGCTGAAGCACTGTAGCGATTCACCAATACCGTTAATGGACCTTGGTAACTAATTTCGCCATCAGTATCACTGTTCACTTTTACACGACCGTAGCTATCACGAACTTGAACAACGGGCCCCTCTTTGATAAACAAACCAGAGAGTTCGGTTGCTTCCGTTAGTGCACCACCACCGTTGTTTCGCAGATCAACAATGATACCTTCGACACCTTGCTCTTTAAGTTCGGTGATCAGTTTATCAGTATCTTTAGAAAGGCCAACATAGAAGCTTGGTACTTCTAGTACGCCAATCTTCTTGCCATCTTTCTCGATAACTTCTGATTTAACAGCGCGGTCTTCTAAGCGAATCTTATCGCGTACAATTGTGACAACGTGACTTTTTGCATCTTTACCATCTGGCAAGATCTGTAGCTTAACTTTAGTCCCTTTCGGTCCTTTAATTAATTGCACTACATCGTCTAAACGCCAGCCGATAACATCAACAATATCTTCGCCATCTTGACCAACACCAACAATACGATCACCATCGCTCAATTGTTTGCTATTGGACGCAGGGCCACCAGCAACGAGAGATCGGATAACGGTGTAGTCGTCTGTCATTTGAAGTACAGCACCAATGCCTTCTAGAGATAGATTCATCTCAGACTGGAATTGCTCTGCATTTCTTGGAGAAAGGTAACTGGTATGAGGGTCAACTTCTCGCGCGAATGCGTTCATGTAGATCTGGAAAGCATCTTCGTTGTGCGATTGCGTAATACGCTTCATCGCATTGTTGTAACGCTTTTCCAAAACTTCTTGAATCTCTGGCCACTCTTTACCTGTAAGTTTTAGATTCAACGCATCATATTTAACGCGTTTTCTCCAAAGCTCATTTACTTCAGCGATATCTTTTGGCCATTCCGCTTCGCTACGATTGAGCTCAATACTTTCATCAGTATCAAACTTAATCTCAGTATCTAGTAAAGACAGCGCATATTGGAAACGTTCAAAACGCTTCTGCATGGACAAATTATAAACATCGAAGGCTATTTGGTTATTACCGGCTTTCAGTTGATCATCAATTTGTTTAGATGAAGTAGCGAAAGAATCAATATCAGCTTGAGTGAAGATATTACGGTTATAATCCAACATCTCTAAATAACGATTAAAGATAGCTTGGGAGAAATCATCGTTGAGATTGAAGTGTTTATAGTGGGAACGAGTAAATCGAGAAGTAACACGTTTACTAGCAGTTTCGTGTTGAACCTCAGGAGCGAGTAGAGGTAAATCGTCCTGATTTAATTTGGCTTCAAGAGCCTGAGCTGAAGCTGCTAGCAAAAAGCCAGCAGCAATCAGTGTCAATTTTGAACGGCATTTCATGCGTAGGAGTATCTCCTTTAAGCGCGCAAGTGCTCCGCTTTAACAACCATTTGTAGGCCGTTTGCTAACTGAACACGCACATCTTCCTTATTGATTTCAACAATGGTCGCAGCCATGTTTCCTGTACCCATGTTCACATTTACTTCTTTACCAGTGATAAATTCATCGGCGTTCAAAGCGCGTGTTTCTACAGGCTTTTCTACTTTCGGTGCTTTAGGCGCTTGACGACGAGGCTGTTGAGCTTTCTTCGCTTTAGCTTTCGCTTTGCCTTCGTCACGAGCTTTCTGTGCTTGTTCTTTACGACGAGCCTGAACTTTCGCTTTGCTTTCTGCAAGTGTCGCTTTAGCGTGCTCAACGTGCTCTTCTTCTAGTGTGCCACATACGTTGCCGTCTAGGTCAACACGTTCTGCGCCAGCTTTTACGCCGTGCAGGTAACGCCATGATGATGTGTACTGTCTTAACGCTGCACGAAGCTGAGTCTTACTTACTTTTTCGTCTTCATTTAGACGTTCAGCAAGATCTTGAAAAATACCAATTTTAAGTGGTTTCGCTTCACCTTCTAGAGTAAAGCATTTAGGGAAACATTCAGCAACATATGCGATAACTTCTTTGCTGTTTTTTAACTTTTCAGTGTTTTCCATGTGGGTTCCTGGTTTTTGCGGTTTTCCGCGAGCATTAAGAAAATATTTTTACGTATTATAGAGAGATGCTTGGGAAAAACCACAGTAAGAGAATAATTTATGCCTTGTTCGCGTGCGAATTAAGCAGCTTTTCCACTTCTGCCATGAAAAATGTTAATCCGTCCTCGTCAATTTGAGAAAAACGGCCAACATTTGGGCTATCGATATCAAGAACGCCCGCAATTTTCCCGTCAATCGAAAATGGTATAACGATTTCTGAGTTACTTGCAGCGTCACAAGCGATGTGTCCTTCGAATTCATGAACATCATGAATGCGCTGAACTGTATTCGTCGCGACCGCAGTTCCACACACACCACGCCCTACCGGAATTCGAACACAAGCTGGTTGACCTTGGAATGGGCCAAGCACAAGTTCGTCTTTTTCCTTAGATTGGTCCTGCTTCATTAAATAGAAGCCTGCCCAATTTAATTCATCCAACTCCATGAATAATAATGAGCTGATATTAGCTAGATTAGCAGTTAGATCGGGTTCTGATTCAATTAATGCAACGGCTTGTTTGGTTAAGCGTTGGTAATGTTCTATTTTCATATTAACTTCCAATTAAATTGAGACTTCCATTATCAAGAGAACGCAGTAAAATGCGGCCATCAAACTAAATAGGACTTATTCTCATTACAATGACCAATTCAGAAGACACTATTAGCCGTTCTTGGTTAATAACTCAAGTAAAAAAACACAAGTCCAAATTACTGTTTGCTAACATTATTGCCATACTTGCAACTCTCATTAGTGTCCCTATCCCGTTGCTCATGCCATTAATGCTTGATGAAGTATTACTTGATAAGCCGGCTTCTGGCTTAGAGATGATGAACCATCTACTTCCAACATCGTTGCAGACACCAACTGGCTATATTGCACTGACTTTGCTGTTAGTCATAATCATGCGGACTGTTAGCCAAGCGTTGAACATTCTACAAGGGCGTCAATTCACGCTTGTCTCAAAAACAATTACCTATCAAATGCGCAGTAAGATGATAGATAAGCTTGGCCGCATTAGTATTAGACAATACGAGACCAAAGGCAGTGGCGGTATTAATGCTCACCTGATAACAGACATAGAGACAATAGATAAGTTCATTGGTTCGACTCTATCTAAGTTCATAATTAGCTTCTTAACCGTTTTCGGTACCGCTATCGTGTTGCTATGGTTAGAGTGGCGTTTAGGACTGTTCATTTTACTGGTCAATCCTGTTGTGATTTATTTCTCCCGTAAACTAGGTAGCAGAGTCAAACACCTTAAAAAGTATGAGAACCAATCTTTAGAGCGCTTTCAAAACCGTTTAGTGGAAACCTTAGACGGCATTTACCAACTGCGTGCGGCAAACAAGGAACGTATCTTTCTCGATGAACTTAAGGTTCAAGCAAACCAAGTGAGAGTCGATGCAGACAAATACGCTTGGCAATCAGAAGCTGCTGGCCGTGTTTCGTTTCTGCTGTTCTTATTAGGTTTCGAGCTTTTCCGTGCCGTCGCGATGCTAATGGTGTTATTCAGTGACTTAACGATTGGTCAGATTTTCGCGGTATTTGGTTACTTGTGGTTCATGTTAGGCCCGGTACAAGAGTTGTTAGGGATTCAATTCTCTTGGTATAGCGCAAAAGCAGCACTTCAGCGCATCAACGACCTTCTTCAGTTAGAAGAAGAGAAGCGCCCTATCAGTAAAGTGAACCCATTTAATGAAGATCAAGAAGTGACAGTCGACATTGAAGACGTTACATTCTCTTACACATTAGAAAACACTGTTTTAAATAGGCTGTCGCTGCACATTCCAGCAGGTAAGAAAGTCGCTTTGGTGGGTGCGAGTGGTGGTGGTAAATCTACGTTAATCCAGTTACTGATTGGTGTTTATCAAGCGGATTCTGGATGCATTCGTTATAACGGTGAAACCACCGACGACATCAGTTTCGATGTAATACGCAGTCAAATTGCCGTTGTTTTACAACAACCTATACTTTTTAACGATACATTAAGGCATAATCTGACCCTTGGTGCTGAATACGATGAAATGTCGTTGTGGCGTGCACTTGAAGTCTCTCAAATGCAAGATGTCATCAAGCAACTGAGTAATGGCTTAGATACACAAATTGGTAGGAATGGCGTTCGACTGTCTGGCGGGCAACGACAACGCTTAGCTATAGCCCGAATGGTGCTGAGCAATCCTAAGTTTGTTATTCTAGATGAAGCGACATCAGCACTCGATACAGCAACAGAGTCAGCACTGCATAAAGCGCTGAGCGAGTTTTTGAAAGATCGCACAACTTTGATAGTGGCTCATCGATTATCAGCGGTGAAACAGGCCGATCTAATCTATGTTTTAGAAGATGGGCAAGTTACACAGACAGGAACACATGGTGAATTGGTTGAACAACAAGGATTATATCAAACACTCTATGGCAGTGTGCAATCGCACGCCTGATGTTTATTGTTCTATAGATTTAAATCAGTGTTGTTCTAGGCATTTAAATCAGGTTAAAAGTCTGATTAGTGTTTCAACTTGGGAGGTCGCGTGACCTCCCCATCCGTAACCAACTCTTTATCAACTAAGCAGCAGTTATCGACTCAGCACCAGTGCGATAGTAGCTCTGTACGTCTTTGTCAGGGCTGCGAACTTCCCGTTGATAAAATGGAAATCCCTTTGGGGAAATCCGCTTACTGCCCAAGATGCGGTACTCAGCTTTATAGAGGCGGCACCCCTAGCCTGTCTGGAAACCTTGCAATCGCTATTACCTGCTTATTGCTGTTTATCCCCTCACACTTTTTTGAATTCATCAGTATTCGCCTGATTGGTGTCATGATACCTGCGACGTTACCATCTGGCGTATTTACTTTAATGGGTGAAGGCTTCCCTCTACTTGGCTTGTTGATCTTATTCTGCAGTTCGATCGCCCCGTTACTTGTTTGTACCTCGGTACTCATCACCCATTTATCATTGCGCTTTAAGATTTTCACACCATTTCGTTATGCATTAGCTATCATTCAGACACTTAAGCACTGGATGATGTTGGATGTGTTTCTGGTGAGCGTGGCAATCTCGTGCTTCAAATTACAAGATTACTCAGATATTTTCGTCGGCCCTGGTTTAGTTGGTCTGATTCTACTGCAACTTTTCAGTGTGTTACTGGTAAGCCGAATCAGTGTGCGCCGCTACTGGGAAGCTTGGGCTAAAGAGTCTGACTACTCTTTCGATCAAAGTAAGAACGTACACTGTCATAACTGTCACCTGTCTCAGCCTGATGGGCACACTTGCGTGCGTTGTCACCATGACTTATATCATCGCAAACCCTACTCTGTACAAAAGACATGGGCTCTACTTTTTGCCGCCTCAGTGGCTATCGTGCCGGCCAACGTCATTCCAATTTCTATCGTGATAACAAACGGGCAAAGACTAGAAGACACCATCATCTCCGGTGTCGCTTCGCTAATTAATAGCGACATGTATGGCATCGCAGCAATCATTTTTATTGCCAGTATCGTCGTGCCTGTCGCGAAAATACTTGGTCTAACGTATATCTTAATTTGTATCAAAATGAAGCGTGCGGTTTACCATAGACAACGTATGACCATCTATTTCATTGTGAAATGGGTGGGAAAGTGGTCGGTAATGGATCTGTTCGTTATTTCGATCATGATGACCTTGGTCGACCGTGGACAAATTTTAAACTTTACACCAGGTTATGGTGCAGTCGCTTTTGGCGTCGTGGTTGTTCTCACGATGCTGGCGGCGGAAAGCTTAGATCCTAGGCTAATTTGGGATAACTACACCTCTAAAGATGAGTCAGTGAATGAACAACGATAACCAATCACAAACGTCATATTCACCAGAAGTCAGGAAAAACAAAGGTATTTCCCCTTTGTGGATCCTGCCGATACTAACCGTCGCATTAGCGGGTTGGTTGGTCATGAAATCGATACACGATGCAGGACAACGTGTGCAGATATATTTCTCAGATGCCGCAGGTTTAGTCGCAGGTCGAACGACAATTCGCTACCAAGGCTTAGAGGTGGGTATGGTGCGCGACATTACCTTGTCCAAAGATTTATCGAGCATCTATGTCGATGCTGACATCTACCCAGAAGCGAAAAAGCTACTCTCAAAAGGCACGCGTTTCTGGCTCGTAAAACCAACGGCAAGTTTATCTGGTATCTCAGGGTTAGATGCGCTTGTTTCAGGTAACTATATCGCTATCCATCCTAGCGAAACCAAGCAAGAACCAGAAACCGTTTTCCAAGCCTTAGAATCATCCCCTTCTGACTTATTGGCTTCGGAAGGCCTGAATATTTCATTGACGACCAAAGACCTGGGGGGGGTATCTGTTGGCTCTCAAATCGTTTATCGTAAAATTCCAATTGGTGAAGTTTACAACTACCAGCTAAACGACAACGCAAAATCCGTGACGATTCAAGCGGCGATTAAAGATGAATACAGCCATATCATTACCGACCAAAGCCGTTTTTGGAATGTCAGTGGCTTAGGTGCCAGTATCGGATTTTCTGGTGTCGACGTACGCTTAGAAAGCCTCAGTGCTCTGCTTGGCGGTTCAATTGCGGTCGACTCTCCGGGAGAAGGTCAGCCTGTCGAGATGAACACCAAATTCAAACTTTACCCAGATTTGAAAACAGCCGGTCGTGGTATCTCGATCAAGATAGCCGTACCCGACGACAACAAGATCAGTGCAACGGGCGCTCCGATCATGTATCGAGGCATCGAAATCGGTCAAATCACTGACCTATCTTTAAGCGAAGGGCGTGAAAACGTCGTTGCATCGGCTGCAATCCAACCGGCATTCAGTGACTTTTTAAATAGCGGCAGTCAATTCGTTTTAGAAGAGGCTGAACTATCACTTACTGGCATGAAAAACATTGCCAACTTAGTCACGGGCAACTTTCTAACCTTGGTTCCAGGCGAAGGTGAAAAAGCGCGTCGATTTACTGCGATTCGCAAAAATGAGTTCAGTCAGGAACAAGAAAAATCCGTTGCGATTCGCTTAACGTCGAACAATTCATTCGGGTTAGATGTCGGTACACAGCTACTCTACAAAGGCATTGCTGTTGGATCTATCATCCAAGTAGGTTTAGTCGATGGTGTGGGTACTGGCTCTGATAAGTACGAAGTGTTTATGGATGCACTTATCGATAACGAATATGCTCACCTAATCAAAAGCCATAACCGTTTCTTTGTGACAGGCAGTGCAACTGCAGAGCTAACCGAATCAGGCTTGAGTGTTACGGTCCCACCAGCAAAACAACTTCTTACTGGCTCAATTAGCTTTGTTAGCGAAGGTCAGTCGAAAGCACGAACTGACTATCAGCTTTTCCAAAGCAAATCGTTAGCAGAAATCGCCAAGTTTAATCAGTCTGGCTCAAAGACGCTTTCGTTGTTTGCGAGCGAGCTACCTTCAATTTCTAAAGGAAGCCCACTACTCTACCGCAACCTACAAGTGGGTAGCATTTCTGATTTTCAGCTTGTCGATGGTGGCGTGAGAATCAAAGTCACGATCGAAAATCGTTACACACACTTACTCAATGAACATACTGTTTTCTGGAACCGCTCAGGCGTTGAGATTGATGCGTCGCTATCGGGTATCAGTATTAAAGCAGCCCCCGTTAAAACGCTTATTCAAGGCGGTATTGCTTTTGACTCTCTTCCGGGAATAGACAACAAACTCGGTGATGTGTGGAAACTTTATAAAGATTCGAAATCTGCGCGAAAATTTGGTCGTGCGATTACGATTACCTCTTCAGGCGATCAAGAAGTCAGCAAAGGCATGGCGATCAAATATCAAGGCGTCACCGTCGGTGAGGTTACCTTGGTGGTTCCTAACTTCAATAAAGGCGGTATTGAAATTACTGCGCGTATTTTACCTGAGTACGTAGACAAGATTGCCGTTGCGAAGAGTCACTTCTGGTTAGCAGAACCTGAAATCGGCCTTAATGGCATCAAAAACGTCTCTGCACTGCTCTCTAAGCACATCAACGTAGACCCGGGCAATGGTGAAAGAAATACGAAATTTAAGCTTAGCAAGGGGCCAGTACAGCCTGAAGGCAAGATATTCCAGCTACAAAGCGAAACGCGAGGCTCGATATCTGAAGGCACACCTATCCTATTCCGTGAGCTAGAAATCGGCAGTGTTATTGATGTTCAGTTAGGCGAGTTTGCTGACCGCATCATCTCTACCATTCAAATAGAGCCTGATTACGCATATCTAATCCGCGCAAACACTGTGTTCTGGAACGTGTCGGGCGTCGATGTCTCTATCGGTCTCTCTGGTGCAAACATCAAAGCTGGAACGGTAGACAGCTTGTTAAGAGGTGGTATTACATTCTCAACGCCACCGACCAATGAGCTTCAGCCAGTGGCAAACGAAGATCAGTCTTTCTATCTCTATCCTAAAGCCGAAGATGAGTGGAAATCATGGAGAACCGCAATTCCTCGCCCATAGAGTGAATCCTCAGAAGCTCCATGTAAATTAATACCGCTTGACGAAGAATAATTCATCATCAAAATGCAGCCATTCGGCTGCATTTTTGTTGTTTACTATAAATATGGTTTAGGACGGCCTCATTTTGCTTTAAACTCCCCCGCATTAATGCAATAAATCGAGACACTCTTTTGCACGCTAACGTATATATTCCTGAAGAATTCCTAACGCACATCGAATCAATCATGCCTAGTCATCTAGATATGGCTTCTTTTGTCGCGTCATGCCAAAAACCACTTCGTAAAAGTATTCGAGTCAACACATTGAAAATCAGTGTTGAGGACTTCTTAGTACGAGCAAAAGAGAAAGGCTGGGAACTGGAACCTGTACCTTGGTGCGAAACGGGGTTTTGGATTACAGCTGATGAAAGTGAAGCGCCACTAGGTAATACGGCAGAACACATGTCTGGCCTTTTCTATATCCAAGAAGCCAGTTCTATGATGCCACCGTCGGCACTTTTCCAAGGTGAGGCAGACTACCAAGCCGTATTAGACACTGCGGCTGCACCCGGTTCTAAAACAACGCAAATCGCGGCGCTAATGAATAATCGCGGCGTATTGGTTGCCAATGAATACGCAGCAAGCCGCGTGAAAGTTCTTCATGCCAACATCGAACGTTGTGGCGTTCGTAATGCCGCACTCAGTAACTTCGATGGTCGAGTTTTCGGTGGGTGGTTACCAGAACAGTTTGATGCTGTGCTGCTAGACGCGCCCTGCTCTGGTGAAGGTACGATTCGCAAAGACGCTGATGCGATGAAGAACTGGACGTATCAATCTGTAGTCGATATTGCTGACACTCAAAAAGATCTGATCGAAAGTGCTTTTCATGCTCTCAAACCTAACGGCGTGCTGGTTTACTCAACCTGTACGTTAAGCACAGAAGAGAACCAACAAGTGTGTCATCACCTAAAAGAGACCTTTGGTGATGCGGTTGAGTTCGAATCTCTTGAATCACTATTCGACAATGCTAAAGCAACCACGACAGAAGAAGGCTTTCTACACATTTTCCCACAAGTGTATGATTCAGAAGGTTTCTTCGTTGCGCGCATCCGTAAATTAGCGTCTGTGACACCACCTGAAGTGAAAAAACGTCTGGGCAAATTTCCATTTGAAAAAGCGTCAAAGAAAGCTCAACAAGAAGTCGCTGAACAACTGCTGGGCGCACTCGATATCGAACTACCAAGTGATACTCAAGTTTGGATTCGTGACAAAGACGTTTGGCTATTCCCGGAAGCGCTAGAACCTATGATCGGTGAGTTCCGTTTCTCTCGCATGGGCATCAAGATCGCTGAAACCCATAAAAAAGGTTACCGCTGGCAGCACCAAGTCGCGACAACGCTCGCAACAGGCAATGAAGCCAACATTGTAGACCTTAGCATTGAAGATGCTCGTGAATGGTTCATGGGACGCGATGTTCGCCCTGAAGGCTTGTCAGGCAAAGGTGAAGTACTAGTGAAGTACAATGGTGCAATCATCGGCCTTGGTAAGTGGGTTGGCAACCGAGTGAAGAACGGTTTACCACGCGAACTCGTGCGCGATAAGAACCTATTCTAAATAGCTTTCGGGCTTAACGGCTTAACGGCTTAACGGCTTAACGGCTTAACGGCTTAAAGAATCGCATAAACAAAAAGCCCAAACAATGTTAATTGTTTGGGCTTTTTCTATTCTACCGGTCATGTAACTCTGTGTGCGAGCGCTTGTAAATCAACGACTAATTATACAAACATCAATTCAAGTCACTATTTAAAATAAGAAAAATCGCACTTTAGGAAATCTAAACTAGACTTCAATCTAATAGTCAAAAGATTGAAACGATTAGCGTAGGCTCTTCGGAGCCCTTTCCCCTAAGCCCAAACAGGAAGGTTTGGGCTTTTTTTTGACCGAAAGGATCGCTTATTTAACTAAGCTGATACCTTCTTTGTCGATAGTGATCTTGCCAGATTTGTACAAACCACCAATTGTCTTCTTGAACGTACCTTTACTTGTTCTGAATGCAGAGAAAATAGCTTCAGGAGAAGACTTATCATTCAAAGGCAGGTAACCGCCCTTCTTCTCAAGAAGATCCAGAACCTTAGTGCTTAGGTCATCCATCTTAGCGACACCAATTTTCTGAAGAGACAAATCAATCTTACCGTCTTCTTCACGAACGTTTTTAATGTAGCCTTTTAGTGTCTTACCAATAAACAGCTTACCGATGATGTCTGATGGGAAAATCATACCCCAGTGTTCACCGTTCACGATCGCTTTGTAACCAAGTTGGCTGCGCTCAGCGATAATGAGATCAACTTGTTCATTTTGCTTATAAGTCGCAGGCGTGTTGTCTAACCATTTGTTGAACTTCGTTGTACCAACGATACGGCTCGATGCTTTATCGATATACACATATACTAAGATTGACTGGCCTTCGTTTAAACGGCCGCGCTGCTCGCTGAAAGGAACAAGAAGGTCCTTACCTTTCACGCCCCAGCTCATGAATGCACCAGTGCTGTTAACACCTTCAACCGTCATCAAGCCAAACTGCCCTACTTGAGCGATTGGTTTTTCAGTTGTGGCAGCGATCTGGTTGTCAGAATCAATGTATAAGAAAACATCTAGCTTTTGACCAATTTCAACACCTTCAGGAGTAAATCGTTTCGGCAGCAACACCGTTCCATAGTCGCTCGCGTCAAGGAATACACCGAAGTCTGCTTGTTTTACTACTTCTAGGTTGTTTATTTGACCAATATTAATCATCAAGATTGTCTCTACTTTAAATTTGGCGGTGATTATACGTGATCTCTGATATGCTTTCGCTAGTTTCATTCATATTTTTATATTCTAGGAGACATCGTTGATCACCGTTGATAAACAAGATGCGATAACACTTAAAATTAACCATGCGATGGCGAAGACCAAAAAGCTCGATATGGACGTTTATCTATTCATTCCCGGTGAACTCGGACTGACTCCTGAAGTACTTTCTGAAAGTGCCTTCTTCTACAGTTCAATTACTCAAAAGCGCGCTTACTACAGTGATAAGACACTATTACCATTGGTACACAGCCGCTTGGCAAAACGCGGACGCTTATCGACGACACAGTATCGTGTGAGTTTGAGTTTGTTCGCCTATCAATACGTGATTGCTTTAGATAAAGCCGTGAGCAGCTTGAACAAGACAGATAGTGACGACGTAACGGCTGATGACGTCGATGAAGTCATCGAACTGGCTTTGGATATCCTCAAGAAGCTTCGTCGTAGTATTCCTTATGAAGAAAACCTAAAGCGCTATTATGCCAATATTGATAATTACCTTTCTTGGTACACGGAGCAAAAGTTCTTATCTTTGGTATCACATATGCCACGTGGCAGTGAATACTCGACGATAAAAGAGCGACTCTTGACGCTTTGTGAAAAAGAGACCGCCCATCGAAAACTTAATCGCTATAACTCAGCGAAGGTACGAGAAGACGTAACACGTTTGAGCAACAAGATGCGACTGTTGCGACGTTTGATCGAACACCCTATCGTCCTCAAAGAAAAGACGACATCAATGGGTAAGAACGTGAAGAGAGCTGTTAAAGGCATCGCCACAGGCTTGGTCATGGTGGTAGTTACCACAACCGTTATATTAGCTCGCGACTTTCTAGGAGAGATTACTGCATCTTTCATCGTATCGATGTCATTCATTTACGCTTTGCGTGAAATCTTCAAAGATGATTTAAGAGACATACTGTGGCGTTGGCTGCGTAAAGGCAAACCCAAGTGGAAGCGTCGCTACTTTGATCCAACAACCAATAAATCTGTCGGCCATAAGCTTGAATGGTTGGACTACGCGAATTTTTCTAAGTTAGCAGACCGTATTCAATCAATACGCAAGAAGCGTGTTGTTCAACGTGAAGAGCAAATTTTGCACTATCGTTCGCATACAGAAATGTCGACATCGACATTCATGAGTGGTTACGAAGAGACTCGTGAAACGGTATCGATCAGCCTCAGAGCACTGACACGCTTAATGGACAAGGGTTCGAATAACGTATATCGCATGAATGAAGGGCAAGTAAGCCGAGAATCAGTAGAAAAACGCCACCTGCTCAACCTGATCATTAAAGAGAACAATCACGATGATGAGCCTACCTATTACCGCTGGAAAATAGTCATGAACCGTTCAAAAATCGTTGATATCGAGCAAATCACTCAAGAATCATAACGTTGTTAGGATGTGCGGTACGGTATGTGGGTATTCAATTCACATACCGCTCTTCCACTTGTTCAACGACTTCTGTCGAACTATGATCTTCAGATTCAGCCCAACCTTATACTTACGAGCTATTGTCTAGCTGGGACTTTCTTAATCGAAAGTGTTAGCGTGAATTCCGCCATTGGTTCGTCGCCATGCAAAGACGGGCAGGTCGCTATGATGGTCACTGGTTGATTCACACGCTCGCCAGTAGACATGGTTTCTGCCAACATAGTGTTGATCAGCTCACCATCGTTACAAGTGAAGTGTACGTCACCTTCTGGACGCTTCAAGAAATTACCTGTCACCTCTTTAAATGCCAAAGAAATCTTTTCGCCCTGCAGCTGAGATTTACTCATAGCAAGGAAACCACCTGCTACGTCAGCTCCCACAGCTAACACACCAAAATACATGCTATTGAGGTGGTTCTTAGTTCGCCTTTTGAGAGGAATTTTCACTTCAACATGTTGATTATCCAGCGCGAGCAGTTTTGGTCGACATAGCCAGATCAGAGGTACTTTGAAAAAGCCAAACATGCTCAAGTAGAAATTTGCTTTTTGTAGAGGGGTCAGCATTCGGATTACCTAGTCAAATAAGTCATCAGACCAGTTAATCGATTAGCGATGTACATGTCAAAAAAATGTTACAAAAAAGAGATATCATCGCATAATGATATCTCCCTTTTTCTCTAAGCTTTAGTGACTTAGATAAACTCATACAGCAAGTTGATTTATCTAGACAATAAGCTGGTTTATGCAGTGATAACTGTTTCTACACCTTCGAGATCCGCAATGAACCCTTGTAAGCGCGGGTAGTCCACCAGGCCTTGAGTCACAAGCAGGACGGGCTTCTTCGCGTTCAGTGTTGCTTTAACAATCATACTCAACAAGGTAATAACTGCCTCGTTTTGAGGATCAAAAGCGTGTTGCTGAGCTTCATTGTGCTTGTCTACACCTAAAGTGAAAGACGCTAAGCTATCAACGTTTACCACAACACCATCAAAATAATGCAGTAATCTTTCGCTTAGTAGCACTGCAGACGGCACATCGCACGAGAACAGAACTTTCAAGCCATTCAGACCACGCGGTAAGCCTTGCTCTGCAAGCAAATCAATAATCTTAGCGGCATCGCTTAATGCTCGTACATACGGTACAACCACTTCAACGTTAATACCCTGCTCTCGCAGCGCTTTAATAATCTGACACTCTAAAGCGAAAGCCTTGCTGTACTCGGCTGTCGCATAACGCGCAACCCCACGAACACCTAAGGCCGGGTTTGTCTCTTCGGCTTCACAGCTACCACCAAGTAGCGAACGGAAGCCATAGCTATCAGCACTACTTAACGCAATACGAACAGTGGCGTGGTTTGGCTGAACGGCTGCTTGAATGGCAATCACTAAGGTCGAAACAAAATGCTCATCGACTGTTTTATCGCCAAGGATCGCATCTAAAGAGGTTTTTTCGATATCAGTCAGTGTTTCTAAATGACTTTCAATACTTGGATGATAGAAGACACGATCCATGACCAATTCAGATAATGAAACGTATAAGTGGTTGGAATTATTATTATCGTTGTAAGAAGGCAGCACATCACCTAAGACAAGTTCTGGGTGCAAAGTGCTTTGATTTTCTTGAGTCATTGCTGCTCCAGCATTTTTATGTTGTGTTCAAACGAAAATACCGATAGCTGCCTGTTAATACAAGTGAAAATCCCCCATTTGACGTTGGCCTGCTGATAAAAATGAGAATATTAGCAATAACAGAGATAACTTTGACTTAAGAGAGTTTATTCCTCTGTTCAATTCCGTTATCTTAACCACTTCGCAATAGAATAAAAAAGCTATCACATGCCATTAAAAACTGATGAGTTGAGAACCCAAGCTCTGGGTCCTATGCCAACTCCTGCCGAACTAGGCAATGCACACCCTATTACTGACGACGTTGCTGAGCGCATTAAGAATTCTCGCCGCCAAATCGAAGATATCCTAACGGGTCGTGATAATCGCCTATTAGTTATCGTTGGTCCTTGCTCTGTTCACGATACAGATGCGGCACTTGATTACGCTGAACGTCTAAGCCAGATTCAAGATCAATACAAAGATGAACTGTTCGTTGTCATGAGAACCTACTTCGAGAAGCCTCGTACGGTTGTAGGTTGGAAAGGTTTAATTACCGATCCGAATCTCGATGGTTCATACGCACTTGAAACAGGCTTGAATAAAGCACGTAAGCTATTGCTAGATATCAACAAGCTTGGCCTAGCTACCGCGACTGAATTCCTTGATATGATCACCGGCCAGTACATTGCAGACCTTATCACTTGGGGCGCAATTGGTGCTCGCACGACTGAATCTCAGATTCACCGTGAAATGGCTTCTGCACTGTCTTGCCCAGTTGGCTTCAAAAATGCAACTAACGGCAACATCAAAATTGCCATTGATGCGATTCGTGCTGCGCATGCTTCACACTACTTCTACTCGCCAGATAAGAACGGCCGCATGACGGTTTACCGTACTTCTGGTAACCCATACGGTCACGTAATTCTACGTGGTGGCGATAAAGGCCCTAACTTCGATGCTGAATCTGTAGATAACGCATGTAAGCAACTGGCTGAATTCGATCTACCTCAACGTTTGGTTGTAGACTTTAGCCACGCTAACTGTCAGAAACAGCACCGTAAACAGTTAGAAGTTGCACAAGACATTTGTGAGCAAATCAAATCTAACAAGAATCAAATTGCAGGCATCATGGCGGAAAGCTTCATTGTTGAAGGTAACCAGCCAATGACAGATATCAACAACCTAGAATACGGCAAGTCTATTACTGACCCATGCCTAAGCTGGGAAGATACTGCAACAATGCTCGATATGCTTGCAACAGCAATTAAAGATAGAAACTTAGCTTAAGGAAACAACACAATGCCATCATTTGACATTATCTCTGAAGTAGAAGCAGTAGAACTGCGTAACGCGGTAGACAACGCAAACCGTGAACTATCGACTCGTTTCGATTTTCGCGGCGTTGAAGCAAGCTTTGATTACAAAGATGAATCAGTAAAATTGACTGCTCAAGACGATTTTCAACTGAAGCAAATGCGCGATATCCTTCGTAGCAACCTAACAAAACGTAATGTTGATCCTAACGCGATGGAAGCGAAAGCAGCAGACCAAACAGGTCGCACTTGGCACCAAACGGTTATCTTTAAGCAAGGTATCGAAACGGATGTTGCTAAGAAGATCGTTAAGCTAATCAAAGACAACAAAGTTAAAGTTCAAGCTTCTATCCAAGGCGACAAAGTTCGTGTAACGGGTAAAAAGCGTGATGACCTACAAGCTGTTATGGCTCTAGTTCGCAGCGGTGAACTTGGTCAACCTTTCCAGTTTGACAACTTCCGCGACTAATTTTCGAGTTTGAGCGACTGCTTATTGTGGTTGCTCATTCATCAGCACAATGTCGTGTTTAAAATCACAAAAAGCCACTTCTTTTAGGAAGTGGCTTTTTATTTATCGGTCAGTCTTATTCAGGGTCTCTAGCCGATTTGCAAACAACTAAAAAGCGCTCACTTCAACTAAAATCTATCAACTACCACTCAACTGAGCACTTTTGCAGCAGACAGTTTCAGGTCTTTGCCAACCAATAGATTAAACTCTACGCTTGCTGGTGGAATAAACACACACACTCGTAATTTCTCAGCTCTGGCTTGCTCAAGCTTGGTTGATAGCTCTCCGCTATTAACATAGCTCTCTCTTTCTGCATCTCGACGGCATAAGTCTATAAATTCGAATGGACAATCGATTGGTGAAAGTACTAGCTCTGCCTCTTGCATCAGACGTAAAGCCTTCATAGAAAGTAGCTCAACATCTTCTTCAAATTCGATCCAAGTGACCTGCCCTTCACTATCAACTTGCTCAGTCAACGACTGTTGATAGTACGATTCAAGTTGATCCCTATCCGTCACTTGATTAATAAAACTGGACGACAAAAAGCGCTCCCAGAATTTTCGGCGTTCATCAACAGTAGGAAAGGACTCTTTAATTGAATTGCGTTTTGATGCACCGAAGTCCGCTATCAAACCTATATTCTGTGGCAATACAGTTTCGAGTTTTTCTCTAATATTTCTCACCAAAACAGGTGATGCTCCCCCACTTGAGATCGCTATTTGGATTCGTCCGCGATTTATCATTGAGGGTGTGATGAAATCACAATAGGGTAAGTCATCGACCACATTGACAAGAATACCCATTTTTTTTGCATCATTATGTACTTGATGGTTTAGGTTTGGATTGTCTGTGGTTGCCCACACTTGTAAGTAGTTTTTCGAGATAAGCTGTGACGAGTAAAAATTTTGAACCCAACGAAGTTTGTCTTCATCGGCTAGCTCTTTTAAGTAAGGTGCAACCTTAGGAGAAACCAAAGTTACATTAGCACCCGCTCGTAGCAAACTGTCGACTTTTCGGCAAGCAACCTCGCCCCCACCAACCACTAGAATTGGCTTATTCTCTACATCCAAAAACATTGGGAAATAACGCATGTTCTTCCTTGAGACTACTTCAATAACTATTCAGACATGCTACCAAATTTGGAGCATATTCATAACTATCCAAGCGTAATAAAAATATTTATTGACCAAATTTCCACCTTTCTTAAGGCTAATCCGCCATCAATACGACTTCAATTCAGAATATTTACCTAGACCACCATCAATATAAAAACCTAAATCTCGTTGCACCAACAGTGTGAACCGTTGCACTATTTACATTCAGTTAACATTTGGTCATTCTAATTGTGTTCGGATTTGTGATTTCATTCAAAATTCTTTTTAAATTATACATTTGTGAAACTACGGATCCTTTCCTAACCTTATAAACAGTTGTTTAAATCGCACACGGTTTCATTTGCAAAATGCAACTCGCGTAATTTGAGCAACAAGGTCATAGACAACGCAACACACAAGAGACACTCAAACGAGTATGAGTATCAGGTGTCACCTGGTTAACAAGGAAGGATACAAATGACAAATAAACTAACACTTCTTGCTTCAGTAGTAGCTGCATCAACTGCGATGATGGCAACATCAGCATCAGCGGCAGAAAGCACTCTGGACAAAGTCACATCTCAAGGTTTTCTAACTTGTGGTGTAAGTACAGGTCTTCCAGGGTTCTCTAACCCTAACTCAAAAGGTGAATGGGAAGGAATTGATGTTGAGTATTGTCAAGCTCTTGCAGCGGCTGTACTCGGTGACAAGACTAAAGTTAAGTATGTACCGCTAACAGCAAAAGAGCGTTTTACCGCGCTTCAATCTGGTGAAATAGACGTACTATCTCGTAACACAACATGGACGCTACATCGTGACACTGCTCTAGGTTTGAACTTCGTAGGCGTTAACTACTACGACGGTCAAGGCTTCATGGTTAAGAAAGAACTTGGACTAACAAGTGCTCAAGAACTAGATGGCGCTTCAGTGTGTGTTCAATCAGGTACAACGACTGAACTTAACCTAGCCGATTACTTCCGTAACAGTGGCATGTCTTACAAGCCAGTGGTATTTGATACGGCAGCACAAACATCAAAAGGTTTCGACGCGGGTCGTTGTGATGTTCTTACAACTGACCAATCTGGTCTATATGCACTTCGCCTAAATCTAGCTGATCCTAAATCTGCACAGGTACTTCCTGAAATCATCTCTAAAGAGCCACTAGGCCCTGTTGTTCGTCAAGATGATGACAAGTGGTTCAACGTAGCTAAATGGACCCTTTCTGCAATGATTAACGCAGAAGAATACGGCATCTCTTCTAAGAATGCTGACGAAATGCTTAAGTCAAAAGATCCAAACATCAAGCGTATTCTTGGTGTTGACGGTCCTAAAGGTAAAGGCCTTGGCATTCGTGACGATTGGGGTTACCAAGTCATTAAACAAGTTGGTAACTACGGTGAGAGCTTCGAACGTACTGTTGGTACAGGTTCACCACTACAGATCTCTCGTGGCGTAAACGCACTATGGAATGCGGGCGGCTTTATGTACGCTCCACCAATCCGTTAATAAATTTACAAGCATCAATTAGGGCGGACTTTTCCGCCCTATTTATTAAATGGATTTGAGGTTATAGCAGTATGAAACCTAATGAAACTATTTCTCCAACTCAAGAAAAACCACAGCCCAAAAGTGCCAACCTTTTTTACAACCCCACTTTTCGCTCAATTGTTTTCCAAATTCTCGCCGTCGCCGCGCTTTGTGCTTTCTTTTACACGATTGTAAATAATGCACTCACAAACTTAGACTCCCGTGGTATCGCCACTGGTTTTGATTTTCTCTCCCAAGAAGCTGGTTTTGGTATCGGCTTAACACTGATTGAATACGACGAAACATTCTCATACGGTCGTACATTCTTTATAGGTCTTCTCAATACCGCTTTAGTTTCAGTATTAGGCATCATGTTAGCCACAGTACTGGGCTTTAGTATGGGTATCGCTAGGCTATCTTCAAACTGGCTAGTTAGCCGATTTGCAGCTGTCTACATTGAGATATTCCGAAATATCCCTCTTCTTCTACAAATATTTTTTTGGTATTTCGCCGTTCTACAAGCATTGCCTTCCGCTCGTCAGAGTATGAGCCTTGGTGAAGCTATTTTCTTGAATGTACGTGGTTTGTACTTCCCAGCTCCAGTGTTAGAACAAGGCAGTAGCATTGTCATCGCATCATTGATTGTCGGTATCATCGCTACTTTTGTTATCAACATCTGGGCTAATAACAAACAAAAGCTAACCGGCCAACAAACACCAATGTTGCGAATTGCTGCAGCGCTGATTGTGGGCTTACCATTAGTCACTTACTTTGTTATGGGTATGCCTATCTCTGCGGAGTACCCTGTTCTGAAAGGGTTTAACTTCAAAGGTGGTATCAGCATCATTCCTGAATTGGCAGCATTGATGCTCGCTTTAAGTATCTACACAGCAGCATTCATCGCCGAGATTGTGCGTTCAGGTATTAATGCGGTAAACCATGGGCAAACAGAGGCTGCTATGTCTCTAGGGCTCCCGCGAACAAGAACTCTTAAGCTAGTCATTATACCGCAAGCATTAAGAATTATTATCCCACCACTAACCAGTCAGTATTTAAACCTGACCAAAAACTCATCACTTGCGATGGCCATTGGTTATCCTGATCTTGTGTCTGTATTTGCAGGAACAACATTGAACCAAACTGGACAAGCTATCGAAGTAATCGCGATGACAATGGGCGTCTACTTGACCCTAAGCCTATTAACATCGGCTCTAATGAACATATACAACCGCAAAGTAGCGTTGGTGGAGAGATAAGATGAGTACACATCAATTTCAACCTGATCTTCCGCCTCCAGCGAATACTGTTGGACCTGTCGGTTGGTTAAGAAAAAATCTATTTAATGGACCAATTAACAGTGTCGTCACTGTGGTGCTTGCTTACTTTGCTTTCAATTTATTATGGGCAATAGCTGACTGGGCATTCTTGAGCGCTGATTGGATAGGAACAACACGCGATGCCTGTACTAGCGAAGGCGCTTGTTGGGTTTTCATTAGCGTCCGTTGGGACCAATTCATGTACGGCTTCTACCCAGAAGCGGAACTGTGGCGTCCTCGTTTTTTCTACGCAACATTGGCTATTTTTGTTGCTTTGTTAGCTTACGAAAAAACACCTAAACGTACGTGGATTTGGTTATTCTTCGTAAACATCTACCCGTTTATCATTGCAGGCTTACTATACGGTGGTGTATTTGGACTAGAGGTTGTTGATACCCATAAATGGGGTGGCCTACTGGTTACACTGATCATCGCACTTGTTGGTATCGTTGTATCACTGCCTATCGGTGTCGCACTGGCGCTAGGGCGTCGTTCAGAGATGCCAATCATCCGCAGTATGTGTACCGTTTACATCGAAATCTGGCGTGGTGTACCACTGATTACGGTTCTATTCATGGCCTCGGTAATGCTTCCGCTCTTTTTATCAGAGGGGATGGAGACCGATAAACTGATACGTGCGCTTGTCGGGGTAGTACTGTTTAGTGCTGCTTATATGGCGGAAGTAATCCGTGGTGGTTTGCAAGCAATACCAAAAGGTCAATACGAAGCCGCTGACGCTCTAGGGTTGAGCTATTGGAAAAAAACGGGGCTTATCATTCTGCCTCAAGCTCTTAAAATCACGATTCCTTCAATTGTGAATACCTTTATTGGTTTGTTCAAAGATACCAGTCTAGTTTTGATTATCGGTATGTTTGATGTACTAGGGATTGGCCAAGCCGCGAATACCGACCCTGAGTGGCTTGGGTATTCAACAGAAAGTTATGTATTTGTCGCGTTAGTGTTCTGGGTGTTTTGTTTTGGCATGTCGAGATACTCGATTTGGCTAGAAAACAGACTTCACACCGGTCACAAACGATAATTAACAAGATCAAGGACGTATTATGACGCAGCAAACAGAAAACAACTCTCAAGGTCTTATGATCGAGTTAAAAGACATGAACAAATGGTACGGCGAATTCCACGTACTTAAAAACATCAATCTAGAGGTTAAGAAAGGCGAAAAAATCGTTATCTGTGGCCCTTCTGGCTCAGGAAAATCAACGATGATTCGCTGTATCAACCGATTAGAAGAACACCAAAAGGGTCATATCTTCGTTTCAGGTAATGAATTGACGGAAGACCTAAAAAACATTGAAGCCGTGCGCCGAGATGTTGGTATGTGTTTTCAACACTTCAACTTGTTTCCACATCTGACGGTATTAGAGAACTGTACTCTAGCCCCTATTTGGGTCAAAAAGATGCCGAAAGAAGAAGCCGAAGCCATCGCGATGAAATTCCTTGAGCGTGTAAAAATCCCTGAACAAGCGGATAAATTCCCAGGCCAGCTTTCAGGTGGCCAACAACAACGTGTAGCAATCGCTCGTTCTTTATGTATGAACCCTCAAGTCATGTTGTTTGACGAACCAACATCGGCACTCGACCCGGAAATGGTTCGTGAAGTACTAGACGTTATGGTTGAGCTTGCAGAAGAAGGCATGACGATGTTGTGTGTAACGCATGAGATGGGTTTTGCTAAAGAAGTTGCCGACCGCGTTATCTTTATGGATGCAGGTGAAATCATAGAAGAGAACAACCCTGTCGACTTCTTTGAAAACCCACAATCGGACAGAACGCAGAACTTCTTGAGCCAAATCTTGCACCATTAATGTGTTATGATGCATAAACTATAGAGGCGGCTTAGGTCGCCTCTTTATTTTTCAAGGTTATAGATAGTTTTTCAAAGGTTATAAATCATTAGCCAGTAACTATAAAAGTCTGAACATCGAGTATTAGCGACACGTTATACGTCATTAGAAACACTTTGTTACACCTTAAGAAACACTTAACCGACTATTTTGATTATTATTTTAGGTATACAAAAGGAATGAAAGACTTGATTTTTCGAACTTTCAGCCCCATAAATGTACTAATAACTATTGAAGTCACCTTACGAGGAAGATTATGAACAGCCCTATGTTTTCACGCACAGCAACTCAAGAGAATGCTCTGCAAACCAATAAAGTGTTGCGTAACACGTACGCACTACTGTCTATGACACTACTTTGGTCTGCTGTAGTAGCAGGCGTATCTATGGCGATGAACCTTCCTCGCCCTGGTCTTATCATTATGCTAGTTGGTTTCTACGGCCTACTGTTCCTAACAGAAAAGAACCGTGACAACAGCATGGGTCTAGTCTTCACATTCCTATTTACAGGTTTCTTAGGCTACACCATTGGTCCAATCTTAAACATGTACGTTGGCGCAGGCATGGGTGATGTCATCCTTACTGCACTTGGTGGTACAGCATTAGCATTTATGGGTGCATCAGCTTACGCACTGACGACTAAACGTGACCTTTCATTCCTTAACGGTATGCTAATGGCTGGTTTTGTTGTTCTGCTAGTGGGGATGGTTGCAAACATCTTCCTACAAATGCCTCTACTGTCTTTAGCAATGAGCGGTATGTTCATCCTATTCTCGACTGGTGTTATTTTGCTAACAACGCAAAGTATCATCCGCGGTGGTGAGACGAACTACATCTCAGCAACGATTAGCTTGTATGTTTCTATCTACAACATCTTCATCAGCCTATTAAGCATCTTAGGCATTATGAACAGCGACGACTAGTCTACCTGTCGCTGAAAATATAGCCCAAGAGCCTGTCTCTTGGGCTTTTTTGTATCTATCAGTGCAATAATTCTTTAGATAGCTACAATATCTATTGAGAAATGCAAACTTGGTCATGTACCCTATCTGCATAGTTAATTGGATTCTGGATTAAACATGTTTGAATATAATGGCAAGCAAATCGAAACCGACGCTCAAGGCTACCTATTGGATTACACACAATGGGAAGAAGGTATGATTGAGATTCTTGCTCAAGACGAGGCGATTGAACTGACTGATGCGCACTTAGAAGTGGTACATTTTGTAAGAAGCTTTTACGAAGAATTCAAAACCTCTCCGGCTGTTCGTATGCTCGTTAAAGCGATGGAAAAAGCGCACGGCCCAGAGAAAGGTAACAGCAAGTACCTATTCAAATTGTTCAAGAAAGGCCCCGCTAAACAAGCAACCAAGCTCGCGGGTTTACCTAAACCAGCAAAATGCTTGTAAAGCTTAAACAGCTTTAGGTTGCTCTCAAGGTAAAAAGGTAAATACTGTAGTGCGCTAGCTACAGTATTTTAAATTCCCCTATACGCACATCCTGCCGCTCACTTTCTTTAACTCGATGCATCACTACTTGGTCTACCGTCGCACTCGAAGGGCCAATATTAAGCCAAGCGTGGAACTTCTCTATTTCCTTACCCTTTCCGACAGCTAACACTTCAACTCGGCCATCATTTAGGTTCTTTGCATAGCCTGAAATGCCCAGAGCTTGTGCCTGCCTACTGGTGTGATAGCGAAAGCCAACACACTGAACCACGCCTGATACGACAAAAATATATTGTGAACTTTCCATAACGTTGCCTCATAAATTGTATGAATGATATAGTTGCGACTCTATTCATTCACCGCTTATTGGTGGACTTACTTCGAGTATAACGATTATGAAAGAAATCCCATTTCGTTGGATTGACAAATATCTCATTCACCTAAAAATCCAAGAAAAGTTCTATCTACTCTTCTTATTACCTCTTCTCGCCCTGGTTATATTAACTCTTGTTTTAGATAGCGCCGCAGACTCTTTACTTGCTCATCTTTATCAAGAAGAAATGCTCTTGATGAAAGGACTTATCGAAGCGGGTCAACTCACGAAAGATCAAGTTGCTCAACTTGTCAGTAGTTCTGAAACCATCTCTTTAGGTTACGGTGCTGGTTCTGTTTCAGTAATGAATGGTGCGTTCAGCCTAGTTGCCAGCCATGACCAAAACCTTTGGTCTGCTCTATCGACGACTCAGGTTTCGATTATTGCAGTAACTCTCACGCTTATAGCCCTGGGTGTTTACTACATCATGACTTTCATTGGTGGTGCTATGTTCTCGATGAACAAAGCACTCAGCACACTTGCGAGTGGCGATTTAACTTGTCGCATGAACTACTTTTTAGTTCGTGATGAGTTCAGTGAAATTGCTATTACTATCGATAAGGTAGCCGAGCGTGAACAAAACATGGTTCTCTCAATCCAAGAGTCCGTTGCGCTCATGCAGCAAATCAGTTCGGATTTGAACCAGTCAACACAACAAAGCTCAGATATCTCAAGTAATCAACAAGAACACTTGAATAGCCTCGCGAGCGCAACTGAACAAATGGCAGCAACAATTCGCGAAGTCGCTACCCTTGCCCATGATTCAAGCACTCAAACGATGGACGCTCGCGGTGTTGCACAAAGTGGTCAAGTTAAGGTTTCTAATACTTTGGAATCGATCTCTAGCTTATCCCAAGAGATTCAATCGGCTTCGCAAGCAGTAGAAGAACTCGATGCTAATGCGGCGCAGATCGATGAAGTAGTCGCTACCATCAATGGTATCTCTGAACAAACTAACCTGTTAGCGCTAAACGCTGCGATTGAAGCGGCTCGAGCTGGAGAGCAAGGGCGCGGTTTTGCAGTTGTTGCTGATGAAGTTCGTGCTCTTGCCGGACGAACTCAACAAGCGACAGTTGAAATTCAGAGCATGATCGAATCATTACAACGTAACAGCCAGTCGTTAACAAAACTGATGGAAGTGACAGTAAACAATGCCAATGAAGGCCAAACACTGATGTCGGAAGTGAACGTTGAGATCGGTTCTTTAGCTGAGAAAAACCAGTCTATTTCTGACAGTAGTACGCAAATTGCTACTGCTGCAGAAGAGCAAGGTGTCGTTGCGGATAACATTGCACAAAGTGTTGAAGAGATTCGTCATCAATCAGACGGCATCTGCGAGATGATCAGTAAGAGTAACTCTAACGTTGACCAACTTCGTAAGCAGAGCGATACGATGGAAGGTTTGCTGACAGGTCTTAAAGCTTAATACTGACATCTAACCACCATCTAATGATGGTTCAATACAAGGGCTGCTTTTGCAGCCCTTTCTTATTTGCTTTTCCCTTGTACTTCCCCGACAATACCCCTCCTTCAAATTCAACAAACAGAGTAAATTATGACTCCTTCAATTCATCTAGCTAAAGGCCGAGATAAATCACTACGCCGTAAACACCCTTGGGTATTTTCACGCGGTATCGATAAGGTCGAAGGCGAACCACAACAAGGTGAAACTGTAGACGTATATGCTCAAAATGGTCAATGGCTAGCAAAAGCGGCTTACTCACCAGAATCTCAAATTCGAGCTCGTGTTTGGACATTTGAAAAAGAAGAAATTAACAAAGCGTTCTTCGTAAAACGAATTCAAGACGCGCAATCACTGCGTGAAGACATCATTGAGCGTGATGGTTTAACTGGCTACCGCCTTACCGCTGCAGAGTCTGATGGACTGCCAGGTATCACTATCGACAAATATCAAGACTTCCTAGTTTGCCAACTACTAAGTGCGGGCGCTGAATTCAATAAGAGCGTATTGGTTGAAGCTTTAATTGAATGCTTCCCAGACTGTAATATTTACGAGCGTTCAGACGTAGCAGTTCGTAAAAAAGAAGGCCTAGAACAAGTTGTTGGTGTACTTCACGGTGAAGAGCCACCAAAATCTATCGTCATTGAAGAAAACGGCGTCAAAATCAGCGTAAACATCATGGAAGGCCACAAAACTGGCTTCTACATGGACCAACGTGATAGCCGTAAAGAGTCAATGAAGTATGTTAAAGGCAAAGATGTGCTTAACTGTTTCTCATACACTGGCGGCTTTGGTCTTTACGCACTGAAAGGCGACGCAAAACGTGTAATCAACGCAGATGTGTCTCAATTAGCTCTTGATACAGCTAAGTTCAACGCTGAACTCAATGAATTTGATATCTCGAAAAAACGTGCGGTATTCCTAAACGCAGACGTATTTAAACTGCTTCGTGAATACCGAGATCAAGGCACTAAGTTTGATGTTGTTATCATGGATCCGCCGAAGTTTGTTTCGAGCAAAAATAACCTAACATCAGGTGCTAACGGCTACAAAGATGTAAACATGCTTGCAATGCAAATCCTAAATCCTGGTGGCACTCTACTCACCTACTCTTGCTCTGGCTTGATGGGCACTGATTTATTCCAAAAAATCATCGCTGACGCAGCTCTAGATGCAGGAAGAACCGTTAAATTTGTCGAGCGCTTCGAGCAAGCCGCTGACCACCTAACAGATACAGCGTACCCAGAAGGCTTCTACCTAAAAGGTTTTGCCTGTAAAGTGTTGTAACTGTAGGGTGTTGCAACCTCAACGTAAGGTTTCTTAAGCGCGATTACTTTACTAAATTAAGATATAAAAAAAGGGCCTTTCGGCCCTTTTTGTTTAGTTGCTTGTTGTATCGTATATCTTCAGTAAATCACTTAGGATTGCACTCTCAGATAGCCCCGCGTACTGGCCAGCAGCACCTTCAAGAACAATTTGTTGACTATTCTCACCAACCGAAGTCCCTGCTTGAGAGATTGTAACAGTTAAATCACCGTTACCTTCAACAACACCAATTTGATTACTCTTAAGTAAACTGTCTATAGTATCATTCGCATCTGTGTGCAGTAGTTCTGATAAATCTATCTTATCCTGTCCCTTTGTAAAGTCAGTAATAACATCTCTTTCACCATCTCTAATGTCATTCCGAGAACTAGTCGTGTCTTGATCCACAAACTTAAAGATATCGTCATCACTGCCGCCAGTTAATATATCGTTACCAAGACCACCGATAAGAATATCTTCACCAGCACCACCTTTAACTGTATCGTTGCCCGTTCCACCTCGGAGGCCATCATTACCTTGTCCGCCATCTAGGTAATCATTACCAGCACTACCGAAAATGACATCTATACCTTTTTCACCGTATACATAATCATCGCCAGCACCACTATGAGCAATATCTAAATACGCGTTACTTTGACTCGGCATAGAGTTATTAAAGGCTGCACCTTCACCATTACTGTTTGATGCTAACAAGCTACTGTCTGAACCGTTAGTAAATGATTCTAATGTCGCTTGAGCGTTAGCCTGCTTAGATGCACTATCACCCGCTGTATCATCTAACTTTGAATGACTGTCACCAAGCCAAATGATATCGTCGCCTTTTCCAAGGTGTACATGATCTCCTCCAGCACCAACATTTACTTTAAATCCATTAGCCACTTCTGATTTCGTGAAATACTCTGTTGTTGAATCCGTTCCAACAGAGCTCCATTGAAGCTTAGCATCACCATTTTGATGATGGTATAGCTTAAGAGTATCGACCGCATCACCTGGCGCACTAATATCTAAACCGGATTTACTAGCAGGAACATTAAACACCAACTTATTACTACTAGTATCACCATCACCGTCTTTCAGTGTGTAATCAAAATCAAGTGTTGAAGGCCTATCTTGAGGTTTACCACTAAACTCATACGCTCCGGTGTCAAGGTCAATTACAAATACGAACTTACCATCGACGGTTATGGTTAATTTGTTGGTTGCTTCATCCTTAGAATAGCTAATATTCGAAGGCAAAGTTCCCGATGTTGAGATAGTCGAACCATTAAAGTTAAATGAGCCAGTTCCAAATTTTATCTGACTTACGTAACCACCATCTGCCCCAAAACCAGAACCAGAACCAGAACCGCTACCTGAGATTGAACCTGTTACGTTTTGTACGATTGAGTTAATAAGTGCATCACTCAGCTGAGATTCATCATCAATCAACTCCGCGTTTTTATCTTTGGGACCTGTTCCATCATATGCAACTTTGTTGATCTGAGTTCTGTTACCTTTTAGATCAATTCCAACTGCGTGCGCGGTAATATTGTTAGTAGTTAAATGCTGCTTCCATGAAGCCTCTTCATATCTATCTATTTTATCATTTTCATGTGTTGCACCATCGCTGATGAAATAACTGACGTTATTTGCGTTAGGTATACGTAAACTGGAGTCCGTATTCCAATAATTCTTACCACCTTGTATCGCGTCATCATAAGCGGTACCACCACCGGCCTGTAGTGCGTTGATATAACCCTTCACTTCGTCGACAGTCATCCATGCTTTGTTATTATGCTCAACTAGAGAAACGTTATAGTTGAATGTTATAAGCTGAACACGAACATTATCTGATGCTCCCGCATATTGATTAAGCATTTGCAGTACGGATGCTTTAAGAACATCGAAACGATCTCCTTTCATTGATCCAGAAACATCCAAAATAAGCTGAACATTAGTGCCTACAGTATGAATAGTCGTATCAATTTCTTCATATTTAGCATCTGGCTGGTCGTCTTCAATTGAAACCGTAATCTGACCTCCAGAGCTAGACAACCCGGAAGTATCCTTAGCAATCACGGGAATATGAATCGATAAGTTATCTTCTCCACTGGTATTAGGGTGATCAACAGGAGCTTTAAGTTGTACCTCATAATGTCCACTACTATTTAAAGTCGCTTCAATAACAGGTTTACCGTTAGCTTCGCCAAGAAGTGTGTGACCATTATTTGATACACTCCAAGTAATTGTATGCCCTTCAGATGTCAGAGGTTGGCCAGTTGATGTTGTTACTGTAATTGAACTTGATTCACTAAATACAGTGTCAGACCAGTTACCATTGGCATCGGTAATAGACAAATCCCCCTGAACAGAGTGTCCATCAGTAGAATCACTCGGCAAACCTATCGTATCCGTAATACCCCCACTAAGAGCTTCTTCAGACACACTGACTGACTGATTCCTGATGACAGGTGCAACTTCATTGTCGAGTATCGAGCCAGTACCTGTGTCGCCACCAATAGTAATCGTGTAATTTTCAGTATTTTCTACAAGAACGTCATCTAATGTCGGAACAATAACTTTAAAGTAAGATACGCCTTTAGGCACAATAATAGATTGCTTATCTGCACTCAGTTTAACGCCATCCGTAAACGAAATGTCTGCTTTTCTAACATCACTACTATTCGGGAAGTTAAATGAATATTTAACTTCTATATCAGAAGAACCTGTAAGTGCAACACTGTACTCCAACACTCCACCTTCTTTAACAGCAAGAGCATCGGACACACTTATTGCGGGTTTATCAGAAGCATCTTCATTTATAGAGCCCGTAGCTGATACACCGTGCTGACCGCTATTGATGATTACATCTTTACTAGCATCAGTTGAAGATTGGAAAGGTATCTCACTCAACTTAATTCCAAAGTCTTCTGATGTTTCGAAACGGTTATCATTTACTGTATCTACATTAACTTTGAAATCCGTAACTTTCGCAGGAAGTGTGAATGTTCCATTCACTTCATTTACCGAAATAGTCTTAATCACTCCGCCAGAAACATAAGTGACTGTAACCCCAGCAAACGGCTTACTACTGTCTGCGGCTAAATCCTCAAGGTTTGCTTTGCCAACGCCATTAGAAAATTCAAACTCGACTTTCATCTCAATCGACGCTTCAGACACCTTCGATAGTTGCCCATCAAATACGGCCGTGCTTCCTTCATCAACAGCATTAGCATTCGTCAATGTAAGCGTAGGGTTATCTGAATGATCTAACTTGATTGTACCTTGACCTTTCAGATCAGAATTCGCTTCATCAATACTTGACGTTCCACCTACCTGAGATTTTGTATCTACAATGTGAAGTCCAAAACGTTCAGTCCATTCAAACTTATCGTCTTGTACGGTTTGAACTGTTACACGAAGTTCAGTTCTTCCTGCCGGAATTTCTACATAACCGTTAACGACATTTGCAACTTGGAAATCGCCGTTAGCATCTTTGTATTCGTAAGTTAGGCTATTGGTATCGATGTCATCAAATTCAGTATCGTAACCATTCGTTGTCGCTTCAAATTTAACATACTGTTTTTCAGAAGAGGCTTCATTTAATGTCACTTTAAAGGATGCTTTATCTCCTTCATTCACAGGCACAGCATCGTGGACTTTGATAGTTACGTCGTTGTCTTTGATGCTCGCGTCGCCCGTCGCCGTGTTGTTCGTCGTCGTGCCCGCCGCCGCCGTCACTTTCAGGCCGAAGGTTTCATCGCCTTCGTACACGCCGTCTTG
>NZ_JBFRKT010000012.1:50331-60283 GCF_041469545.1 Vibrio sp. 10N.286.49.C3 | reverse complement strand
AACTTAATATATTCTGAAGAATAAAATATATAGGAAGTGTATATTATTCAAGTTGGGATGAATTTCGAGTTAATATTAATTTTTAGAATCTATCTAATAAGTAATATAATGCAAGTTATAGGAAAATTGAGTGCAATCTTATTTGTTTGTTTACAGTTAGTTGCAGGGTTATGATGGTGAAAGACAAGAAAAAAGCCACTCTGCGAGGGTGGCGGGTTTGTTTGTAAACTCTACTTGAGCTACACTAGATGGCAGGTAAGTAGAGGGATTAGTCGAGTTGAAAAAGCCCCTCCACCCGCGCTGCCATCGGAAGATGCTTCGGGAGAAGGTCATGCAGAGCGACTGCGAAAAGCGTATTAAAAGGTAACTCGGTGATTCATCGCCCCATGTTTGCATGGGGCGTTTTTCATTTACACTAGATAGTTTTGATGGGCTCAAGACCGTACTGCTTGCACCAGTCGTTGTAGCGGTTGACGTGGCCTCCTTCTCCAGCGTCTTTGATTGCATTTAGAATATCTTCAATGGTGATGACAGTGTTGCGTCCATCTCTGCGTTCATGAGCAAAATCGGGCTGCTTTTGATAGTCGCCGAGGTGGCTTTCAGCTTCGATTGTGTAAGAGCCAAGGCCGAAAAACTTAAGTAGCATGTTGATGAACTCGATCAGCATTTCGACTGTCTGCTCGTTCACTTTTGCAATGTATTCGCTTTTAGTCATTTTCGGCTTATTAAGCCACTCCTGACTGTATTGCTCTCTGTGCCATCTTTTGTTTATTCTTACTCTAAACACATATGCGTGAAGCTTTGAGTCGAAAGATTTTGAACCGCTAGAGTTGTAGAGTTGAAGATATGTTCTGAGCAGTGAGTGGCCGATTACTGCCTTTAGCTTAGACAAGTCTTTCTCTCTGAACTTGAGCACCACATTAATGTGCTGAGCGTCTTTTCCGAGAATGTTTGCTGGCTCAATAGGTGGCTTCTCATCTTGAATCACGCCAAACTCTCTCGCACCTTCCCTCAAGTTTAGCTTCTTTATAGCTGAGCTTTCAGACTCGTCCCAGATGAATGCTTCAGTTGATTTTAGATTTTTAAGCGCGAATACGTCGCTGCTACCCAATTTAGAGCTTTTAAAATACGGCTTGGCACGAGCTTTGCCAAATTTGGCACTCTTGTTGCCATTTGAGGCACGACTGTTGCCACCTGTGGCAATTGAGCTGCTTTTTTCGTACTTATTTAATCTGTAAGACATGCCAGATGGTTCGGTATCGTCGAACCTTGTGTAAGTCAGCTTAACTTGAACACCGACTGCGTTGAGCTGATCCATAAACTCTAGAAGAGTAGGTTTGACATCAAGTTCGCTGTTTTGAAGTAGAACAAAGTCGATTTTGCGTTTGATTTGAGCTTTGTCGCCGCCAGAGTAATTTTTAGTTCTTTTGCCTTTGGGCGCGGGTGTTTCACGAAAAGAAGTTGTTGCTGTTTGACGCATCATTTGTCCAGGGTTTGCTACTTCTCCAAGGTTGTATTCTTTTTCAAAACCTCTCATAAGCTCAGTCGCTTTTTTGTAATTTTGCCACTGATTAATTATTTTATTTGTTCTGATATCAACATGACTGTTGACGATGTGTACGTGTTGTTTGTCGGTGTCGTTATGAATAAAAGCTAGATATTTAGTGTTCTGCATACCCATGCCTTTCATATAGTCTCTGACTAATTTCAGCCATTGCATGCGGTCTAGATGCTCACCTTCTTTAAGAGAAATCATCCTGTGTTGAGCAGGCTTGTGAACACCGCGCTGACTTTTTTCTTCACCAATTTCTTCACCAATTTGTGACCAATCCATTTCGTGTACTTTTAGGAATGGAGTTGTAAGGGTGGGTAGTGGTGATGTGATGTTGCGAGCGACTAAGAACTCTGTTTTTTCACTGAGAGCGTCGTCGTCGTTATGGCCCTTTGATTTGCCAGCCACGTAGTCGGCCCTGTGGTCTTCTGCTGGGTCAAACTTGGATTTGCCTGCTCCGTAGTGGGCGAGGATAGTTGTGCGTTGTTCAACGCTTTGCTTCTTGCTTTTGTCGACTTTTACTTTGATTATTTTATGAATCATAAGTTTACCTATTATTATTGTTAGAGAGGGTTAAACTCGGTTGTTCTGCCGTCAGGTAGGGTGGGGCGCTGTGCGCCCCTTTTTTAGTTAATGGAGGATTGAGGCTTGGTCTTCTTCTCTTAAATACTTAAAGTCAGCCATCTTTTGTAGTTGTTCAGCACTTAAGTATTTGTTTGCAATTGTTAATGCAAAGTCTGTGTTGTATTTACCCAGTTGACGTTGCTCTCTTTCGGCCATTTTTTGTTGTACTGCTGAAATTTGAGTTAATATTGCAAGTGCATCATCTTTAGAAATCTTGTCTTCGAGCATTGTGTAACTTAGTTGAGCTGTTATTAACTGAATGCCATGATTAATGTCTTCAATCATTTCTTCCTCTTCTTCCGAAATCACTATTTTTTCAACTCGAAGCTCAGGAGTAAGATTTATAGTTACATGCTTCATATACGTTGAGAGATGCTTGTAACCTAGTTTTTTTGAACGACGCTTAAGCTCGTCGGCTTCAGCCTTTGTCACGTTAATCTTGATTTGCGTGTTACTTTTGTCTTGATTCGCTTTTCTAGGGCGACCCACATGAATGCTTCCGATTTTTTCGTTTATTAGTCGAATGTGCGCAAGCTTAATCTCTTCAGATTCTTTTGTTTTTGTCTTTCCAGCCAAGATTGCGTCTCTGCGTTCAATTAGCTGAGTCTTTGTCATTTTGTCTAACTCTATATAGACAGAGTGTCGAAGTTCGATCATATTGTTTACCTTATTATTATTATTTTTTTTAGGTTGTACCTGCTTTTCTTTTTGAGCGAAGCGATGACGCAGACCCGAAGGGGTCGAGTACCACAACGTAGTGAGGACTGGCCTCGCAGAGCAAGCTTCTAGTTATTTCGAGGTACGAGAAATAATTAGTACTGGCTTGTTTTCATGTTTTTTAATAGTGCTACTGTCTTACCGTGTATAATATCGGTGACTTTGACAGTGTGCGTTTAAATTAGTATGCCTTTAAACATTTGCACTTAATATTTATCAGTGATTATATATGTTAGAACTAATATTTTTAATAATCAACTGACTTCACATTTATTATTTGTTATGCTTGTAACTTTTTCCAATACATTATTATAGGGTCGGGTTTAGTGAGTGGTAAATTGAATAATAATAAATATTGATTATATTCTGAAAAATAAATATATTGGATTCAATAACCTAATATTTTCAGAATTAACCAGGGGATGGTTATTATTGAGTCAGAATCGCAATATAAACTGGTATGATTTTTTCAGAAAAAAATGCGGCTGAGTATAAATGAATCAGAAAAACGAGGTGGATTGCTCTATGTTGTTAAAACTAGCAAACACTACTCAACTAGTGAGTTGCAGACGAGAACTAGATTACCTCAACATCTATAAGGGAAAATCACGTGATGATTTACGGGCTATTTAGCTATTAGTACTGCGATTCCGAGCGATGCTCGAAATAGACAATAGGGTGAGGCGTTACGTTGTTACTTAGTTATTACTATAATGAGAAATGCTGCGGAGAAGGGCATATGAATCTTGATTTAATGAGTGACGTTATCAAGCTCGAAAATTCACAAACGTTAGATGACATGCTGAAAGAGCATGAAGAGGTATTGTTAGCGATTTCTGAAGATTGGTGTTCAGTCTGTCGTGCTATGGAAGGCACCTTAATCAATGCAGCGTTTGAATTGAAGGGGAAAGCGGTTGTTCTCAAATCTAGTGTTGAGATTTCGAAGTCGATATCGGAGGAGTTGGGACTTAGGAGTATTCCAGCGTATGTTGTCTTTCATAATGGCGAAATAGCGGAAGTGATGTATGGAAGGAAGACGATTCAAGAGCTAACTCGATGCTGGATTTGGTACTGAGGTAGAAATTTAAGGAGCCTCTGAATAGGCTCCTTCATGTTACTCAGAGAAATAGATATATCGAGCCCCTATTTCAAGTAACGATTTTCCAAGTGAGCTTTGAAGAATGCTGGGTTCAGTATTTCACCAGTCGCTTGCTTAACCAGTTCATCGGTAGTTAGCAAGCTACCTTTACTCCAGATATTATCACTTAACCAAGTAAAGATAGGCGTAAGGTCACCAGCTCTAATCGCTCCGTCTACGTCTACAGTTTTCTTCATAGAAGCCATGAACTGAGCGGCGTACATCGCGCCAAGAGTGTATGAAGGGAAGTACCCAAAACTTCCATCACACCAATGTATGTCTTGCATGCATCCATCTTTGTAATTATGTTTTGATAGTCTTTTCTCTTTTTTATCAGTAGGTTGACTATTAGTGATAACTGTTCGTGTGGGGTCTGTCCAGTGAATATCCTGCATACAACCGTTAGTGAAATTACCTAGAGTGCTTAAGCCAAGGTATGACTGCATCTTGGTATTCCATAACTCTGGAACGTCGGTGTGTTTGATCTTGCCGTTGATCAAGTCACGCTCAATCTCGTAACGTAAAATCACGTGCGCTGGGTAGGTCAGCTCATCGGCATCAACACGGATGAAGTCTTTCTTCACGCGAGTGTAGATCTTCTGGAAGTTTTCTTTCTCAAACTCTGAGCCTGAGAATTGTTGACCAGCCAAGTTCGCTAAGTGTCCGATGAACGGGTCACTGCGGCCAACTTGCATCTCGAAGAATAAAGATTGAGATTCATGGATGCCCATCGAGCGCGCTTCACCCGCCGGTTGTCCTGCTAGGTGCTTTGGTAAGCCCTGTTCGTAACGTGCGTGCCCTGTTTCATGCACAATACCCATTAAGCTTTGAACAAATTCCGCTTCGTCGTATCGGGTTGTGATACGCACGTCTGAAGGAACGCCGCCACAGAATGGGTGGACACTTTCATCCAATCGGCCGTGTTCGAAATCGAACTGAAGCAGCTTCATGACTTCTAAACCCAGTGCTTTTTGTTTCTCGGTCGAATAGATGCCAGATGGCGCATTAAATTGCTCGCTCGACTGCTTTTCGATCACTTCATCAATCAGGTTTGGCAGCCAAGTTTTAACGTCTGCAAACAAGGTATCAAGCGAAGCAGAGCTAGTACCCGGTTCATAGATATCCAGCATGGCATCATAAGGCGTTAGATTGGCTGCGTCTGCGCGAATCTGCGCTTCTTCACGAGATAGCTCAACCACTTCACGCCAGTTCTTTTCGAATCCAACCCAGTCGTTGTTACCACGTTGGCTGCGCCATGCATGTTCACATTTTGAACCTGCTAGAGATTTCGCTTCAACCAGTTTTTCTGGAAGTAGGTTAGCTTGTTGCCATTGGCGTTTAATTTCACGCAGAGACGATTGTTGTTCGTTGTTCAGCGCTTCGTTTTCAGCGTCTGCAATCCAATCTCCAAGTTGTGGTTGCGTCATCAACCCGTGAATATGAACTGAAAGCTCGGCCATCGCTTCGCTACGTGCTTGGTTACCACCTGCAGGCATCATTGAAGCTTGGTCCCAACCACAAATCGAGGCTAGGTGTTGAAAGCGTGAACATTTTTGAGAGTGCTCGACTAGTTTTTTGAATGCGCTCATTTGACTACTCTTAATTTGGTTTCTGTAAATGATCCTTAGGACTGCGTCAGCGTTAAGGTTCATCCTCATGTACTTTGATTAGGGCTCTACTTTTAAAAGACGCTGACCTTCGGAGTCGAAGATATAGCGAGAAAAGCATGAGGCGGTACGATGCCTTGAATTTACTATTTCTTAACAAATTAAACTGTTCTATTGTGCACAAAATCAGTGAGTTGTATAGCTGGTGGCAATTGTTGCTTGCGAATTGTTCAGATACACGGTATTGATGATAGATCGCTGAACAAGAATGACAATGATATGGATATTTTGAACTTTGAGGCATTTCTAATTGCCATCACTATTTTAACGCTAACGCCGGGTTTAGATACGGCATTGGTAATTCGCAACACGAGCCGTTCTGGCTTGGCTGACGGTTGTATGACGAGCTTTGGTATTTGTAGCGGCTTATATGTACACGCGTTTTTCTCTGCTGTGGGTATTTCTGCAATCCTCGCTCAATCAGCTGAACTTTTTCAAGCCGTTAAGATGGTGGGTGCGGTTTACCTGATCTGGCTTGGCTTAAGCAGTTTACGAGCTTTGATGAAAAACGGTGGCGGTTTGAAGGTGGGTGAACAAGCTCAGCAAGCATACAGTGCTAAGCGTTCTTTGCGTGAAGGCTTTTTATCTAATGTGCTGAACCCAAAAACGGCAGTTTTCTATTTGGCCTTTTTACCTCAGTTCGTCAACCCTGAAGGTTCGCCTTTATTGCAATCTATGTTGATGGCTTCGGTACACTTTATGATTGCGATGGTGTGGCAATGCGGTTTGGCAGGGGCACTTAACTCGGCTAAAAACTTGCTTAAGAATGCGAGCTTTATGAAGTGGATGGAAGGCGTGACGGGCATGGTGCTGGTGGGGCTGGGTGTGAAGCTTTTAATGGAAGAACCTAGCTAAGTCATAGTGACTTAGTTTATTGGAATCTAAATCACTGGCACATAGCCATTAGTTTTATAATAAAACGCCCGCACATTATTGCGGGCGTTTTTGATCGCTCAATTCTTATTATGCTTTAACTGCTTCGCAATCCTTTGAGGAAGTTAACGGTTTGAAGAATAGCTTGGTTTCTTCGATAACAACATGGCGCAGTAAGATAAGCCCAATTAGGTTCGGAATTGCCATTAGGCCGTTCACGATATCCGCCATTATCCAGATCATGTCGAGCTTTAAGAATGCACCAGAAGCAACCAAGGCGATGAAGATAATCTTGTAAGGCAATACTGCTTTGGTACCCAGCAAGAAAACAACACAGCGCTCACCGTAGTAGTTCCAACCTAAAATTGTTGTAAACGCAAAGAAGATTAAGCCAACAGAAACCAACATAGGGCCAAGGGTGTCTGCATTCAAACCAACAGCGAACGCGTGAGTGGTCATCGCAGCGCCAGAAAGGTCCGTCTGCCAAGCGCCTGTTAAGATAAGTGCCAGACCTGTCATCGTACAGATGATGATGGTATCGAAGAAGGTGCCTGTCATAGAGACAAGTCCTTGCTTCACACATGAGTCTGTTTTAGCCGCTGCTGCAGCCATTGGTGCGCTACCTAGGCCAGATTCGTTCGAGAACACGCCACGAGCGATACCTGATTGGATAGCAAGCATGATGCTCGCACCAAAGAAACCACCAGTTGCTGCTGTGTTGGTAAACGCAGAAGTCACAACAAGGGTAATGGCATTCAGTAGTTGGTCTGCATTTGAAATCAGAACGCTTAAACACGCGACGACGTACATCACCGCCATCGTAGGAACGACTTTCCCTGCTACTTTAGCGATAGATTGAATACCACCAAGGGTTACAACCGCCACTAGTATCGTGAGGACAACCGCTGACATTTCACGTGAAGCGCCAAATGAGATTTGAGTTGCGTCTAAGATAGCGTTTACTTGTGGGAAGGTACCGATACCGAAGCAAGCAACACCGAGCGCGAAGACAGCGAACATGACAGCTAAGATTCGAGAGCCCACACCGTATTGCAGGTAGTACATTGGGCCGCCAACCATTTCGCCATTGCTATCGGTTCTACGGTATTTAACAGCAAGTAGACATTCTGCGTATTTGGTCGCCATACCAAATACAGCGGCAAGCCACATCCAGAATAGGGCGCCAGGGCCACCAATCTTGATTGCGGTCGCTACGCCTACAATATTGCCTGTACCAATCGTTGCGGAAAGCGCTGTACACAAAGCGGCGAAGCTTGATACGTCACCCGTACCGGATTTGTCTTTGCTGAACACCATTTTTAGCGCGGTTGGGAGGTGTCTAAACTGGAGTAAGCCTAAGCGAAAAGTAAAATAGATACCTGTACCCACTAGCAGAATAAGTAGTGGTGGTCCCCAAACGAATTGGTTGATGGTTTGTAGTGTAGCTTGTAGGTGGTTCATAGATTCCCCTTAATAAATATAAAATTTAAGGAGAAGAGGGAAGGCAGTGCAGATCACAGGGATCGGGAGCACTACTTAATACATACGGATTTCTAGATAGAATTCTTTTGTTAATTAAGGCTGTTGCTTTCCACTCCTCTGTCCTTTTGCCTGAGAGTTTCACTTAGCGAATCACTTATAGATAAGTAACGGGCACTAAGCTTGCTCCTTCGGCGACCGCTTGCTACAAAAAAAGTAGTACGGTTCTCTCCAGAGGTTCCTCCAACGACAGTCCTCACTTTTCTGGATTTCTCCAGCATAAAGCACCTGAAAGATTTACTTCTTCGGCGGGTTTATCTAACTAAATGTTAATATTTAGTTAAAAACCACTCTCCTGCAGTCTTCATCGGAACAATTACCTAAATAATTAGGTAATCTGTAGGCGTATCCTAGATCATATAAAATGTGATGTCAGCTACAAAATATCTGTTTGCTCAAATGTTGTTCAACTAAATGATCAAACAACGAGTCTCTGACGTAACTTGCTTATTTAAATGGTATAAAATAGAGAAACAAGGAGGAGTTATGACTCGATTAATAGCGATTGTTTTTTTATTGGCTTTGGCATTTGTGCTGTTTCGTTACCGGACAAACGAAAAACTGCAAAAATGGGTAGTGATAGTTATCGTTAGCAGCTTCCTTTTGTATACTGCCAGCCTGATGATTTCGGAGTTAACTCGTTAAGTCTGTCTGTAAGCAGATAGGATAAACGTGTTAGCAAAGCTCAAGTGCTTCTGGCTTGGGCAATAGGTTTAACTGAGCTTAAAGTATCAGTATCAGTATCAGTATCAGTATCAGTGACCGTGTAACGTTAAACAAATTTTTGGGAGTACCCGCTAGTGAACCAGCAATCTGGACAAGGCGAACAAGATGAAGTGGTTGTTATTGAGGAACGCGATAAACGTAGTCAGCTCTATATCGGCATTGCTGCGGTTATCGGTTTGGCGTTAGGCGGCTTAATCGGATCTACAGTCACGGCTTCGAAGTGGGAATCCACTTATCAGGTACTAGAAACTCGTTATCAAGAACTGCGTGATAGTAAAACTCAGTTGGTGACATCAGTTGAAGAGAAAGTGGCAAAAGTTGATACCGAAATTGATGCGAAAGTAGAAGCTGCTCTAGTGAAACAGGCAGAAGAGCATCAAAAAGAACTCCAAGATTTAGCGAAACAATCTGCAGTTTTAGAGAAAGCAAACTACTCGTTAGAGCAGCAGTTAAACGAACAGAAGCAAACGTTAGAACAAACTCAACAAAATAATCAAAAGTTGAGCCGTCAAGCTGATATGCAGTCGACCCTTTTTGAACGTTCGCGTGAGCTTTTCCGCAAAGAATTACAGATATCTCAAGAGCTTGAAAAACTCGAGAAAGAAAGAGATGACATCGAACAGAATCTTGGTTCTTTGAAGAAAGCGTGTGATGTTTTCTTAGATGGTACGTCATGGGATACAAAATCTGACGCCTGTGAGAAACAGGATAATGCCAATTCCCGCTTAAGTGACATCAGACAAATGATTGAAGTTCACACCATGGATATCAAGCAGATCAAGACTCTCACTGAAGAGATGGGTCTATAAGCTGAGCGCTTAATATAGCCATATCACGACTACTTGCAGTAAGAATTTGAACGCCCACATCGCACACGTGATGTGGGCGTTTTGCGTTCTCACCCCCTAAATGGCTAAGATGCGCTTTACATTGTTATTTCTGAAATTAGTGATTAGATACGTAAAATTGATCTTGATATGTGCTTTGTTGGGTAGTTGGTGACTTTGCACGCATATTTACACGCCAGAAAATTAGCATAATTGTTATGTTCTAGGATGAATATGTGGTTTGTTGCCACTCGGTGATTAGACTATCTCAAAGGACAAAGGACAAAGG
>NZ_JBFRKT010000012.1:0-49524 GCF_041469545.1 Vibrio sp. 10N.286.49.C3 | reverse complement strand
ACAAAGGACAAAGGACAAAGCGATGCCTGAATATTTGTGCGAGACTTGTACCGTAGCTTATTGCTTTGATGATTGTAATTCGGCATTGGCGCTACGAGAAATGATTGAAGTAGAAGAAGTCTTGGATCGTAAACAAGTAAGCCAAGATCCTGAACGGCGGCTTAAACAAGAAAATTCAGACATAAAAAATCCCTACAAGCACAGCCTGTAGGGATTTTGTACGTTGCAATACTGTTCTCGCTTTCTCAAGCAAAGGGTCTTACAAAAATTTTTAGAACAGTGTTATTCGACAATAAATTATTGACGAGTCACTATTTTTCGTAAGTTTTGATTTCGCCAGATTTAACTCGAGCAACAAATGATTGCAGTTCTTTCTTCACAACAGGCATTAGGAAGTACAGGCCAAGAATGTTGAAGATAGACATCGCAAAGATAGCCGCATCAGAGAAGTCGATTACCGCGCCAAACTGAATCGTCGCACCAATAACAACAAACACACAGAACATCACTTTAAAAATCAGTTCCGTTGTTTTGCCTTCACCAAATAGGTAAGTCCAAGCTTTAAGACCGTAGTACGACCAAGAAATCATCGTCGAGAACGCAAACATGATTACCGCGAGAGCAAGTGTGTATTTAAATACTTCTGCCGTTTCAGTAAATGATGCAGCAGTCAGCGTTACACCCGTTAAACCTGTTCCATCATATGGACCTACGTTTAAGCCAGCGATAGTGATTACCAATGCCGTCATTGTACAAATGATTACCGTATCAACGAATGGTTCTAGTAGTGATACAAGACCTTCAGTGATTGGTTCTTTTGTTTTAACTGCTGAGTGAGCAATTGCTGCTGAACCTACACCTGCTTCATTTGAGAATGTTGCACGTTTTAGACCTTGGATTAGGGCACCAATAAATCCACCAACCACACCTTCACCGGTAAATGCACCTGTAAAGATTGCGCTGAACGCAGGGCCAACTTGATCAAGATTAGAACCGATAACAATCAGAGCCATACCGATGTACAGAGCAGCCATCCAAGGAACAACTTTTTCTGTTACGGACGCAATAGAAGGCATACCGCCAACGATAACGGAAAACACTAAGGCAGCGAGTACAAGCCCTGTGATGACACCGTATTCACTTGGTACATCGAATGCGTAAGTTAACATGGCATGTGCTTGGTTAGCTTGGAACATGTTACCGCCGCCCAACGCGCCTAAAATACACATTAATGCAAAACCAATTGCAAGGGCTTTACCTAGTCCACCGAGTCCTCTTTCGCTCAGACCTTGGCTTAGGTAGTACATTGGACCACCCGAAACGACACCTGAAGGTAAGATAGTTCGGTATTTTACACCTAAAGTACACTCACAGAATTTAGACGCCATACCCAGAAGACCACACAAGATCATCCAGAATGTCGCACCAGGGCCACCAATTGCAAGTGCAGCACCAACCCCGGCAATATTACCAAGTCCGACAGTTCCAGAAAGCGCAGTTGTTAACGCTTGAAAGTGAGAAACTTCGCCATCCTCTTTGGAGTTAGGGTCGGTATACTTTCCTTTGATAATGTCTATGGCCATGCCAACACGTTTAAATTGAACAAAGCCAAAATAAACAGTAAAGATAATCGCGGCGAGCAATAGCCAGCCAACAATGATTGGGAAGTTTGCTTCACCAAGTGGGACACTTTTAAATATTAATCCAACGAACCACCCTGTGTAGTCATTGAAAAAACCATCAACACTTTGGCTCAAGTTACTGATACTTTGACTAAATGATCCTTCTTCTGCAAATGCACTGGAACTAAACAATAATATAAACCCAAAAAATAATTCACGTAAGTTTTTCATGGTTTTCCCTGTCTTTTTATTAAATTATGTTTGCTGCTGTTGTGTTTGTTTTTTATTTGATTTTTTACATTTCAGTGTTTTATCTACTTCATTCGACGGCAACATAAACGGCTGTAGCTAGGTCGAAAAACGAAATAAATATAAGTACTGATCTTGCTTTGTATGGATATCCTTTTGGTATGTGAACCAATAAGACTATGGTATTCGGCCTACCAAGTCCTACTGATAATCCTATACATAAAAATAATACCCTCAAAGAAATTTTTACAATAAATTTACAATTGTTCGGGTTTTGTCATTGTTTTGGAATAAGTCGATGCTTTTTAGGTTGCAAAAGGCATATGCAGTAGCGGTTATAGCGACGGGCTAAGGTGAAGTATAGTGCGGGATCACAGGGAAGTCGGCGAGTTTGAATATTCGATATGTGCTTGTGAAGTGTTTAAACAATTGATAGTTGAAGGTGGAATCAGGCCTGAGGGCATTAAAAAGGCCCTTTATCAGAGCCATTTTTAATGGGTTACGATGAGCATGAGCATGAGCATGAGCATGAGGCTTAGCGTTTAGAGACTAGAGTTAAACCGAGCCAGTGATACGTTTACTCGACTTGTGGTAAAGCTTAAGTGCTAATAACGAACCCCATAAAGCGACCTGTCCCCATAGTAATGTCCATTGAGACGCTACTTCTTGCCAAGATGCACCCATCTGATTAAGAGCTAAGAAACCTTGGATAGCTGGTGTGCTTGGGAATAACTGTGACAGCAGTACTAACCATTCAGGCATCATTTCAACAGGCCAGATAAAACCTGAAGAGAAGATCAGCGGCATTGAACTGATTAACACCACAACCGTGACTAACTCTCTTCTTGGCACTAGCTCACCAATAAAAATCCCGATCAAACAACTGGCCAATAAGAAGGGCAGCAGTAAGGTCAAAATTTGTGTCGTTGAGGCGAGCAAATTTATTCCATACATCGAAAAGCTCGCGCCGAAGTAGTACATCGACAACAAGTAATAAATGCCGACCAAGGTACAACAGCGAGCAAGCATCAGTTTTGCTGGAGAGGTCTTACTCCAATAGCCAAACGTAGATTGAGCGTTTTGGGTTGCCCCAACTAAACCAGAAGCCATGGCTAAGGTTTGTTGCAAGATCAACACAAAGACAGCTGGAACTACGTAATCGATGTATCCCATGCGGCTATTGAACGTTGGTTTTAGGTTCAAGCTAAACGCGCTGTAGCCTTTGGCTGCGGATTCTAAAGGCACTCCTTCGACTAACAAGTGACTGACCTTAACTTGCGCAGCTAACGTGCCACCTGCCTTGGCAAGCCCTTCAACAATGGTTCCGTACACTAAGAAGTAAGAAGCATCGCCAGCGTAAGAAAGCGTCGGGCTCTTACCGAGCAGTAAGTCTTTATAGAAGTCTTCTGGAATGACGAGGAACCCACCGATCTCTTGGTTAAGTACGGCTTGTTTTGCATCAGCGATGCTGGAGTCTCGACGTACCAACTCGATTTGAGAAGTGGCATCCACCATTCGTTCTAATTGGTAGCTGCTTTGACTCTTATCCAAGTTTACTACCGAAGCTTTAAGCTGTTGAGGAACTTGGTGCGCGTAAGGCAATGGATACAAGAATGAATAGAAGACCACACCACCAAATACCGTAAGAAGTACAACAGGGTTACGCAGTACCGCTAAGAGTTCTTGCTTGAGCAGTTGAGTAAAGCTCATCGTTTTACTCCTTGTGGTGCTGATTGTTCTGGTTTCTCTTGCTGTGTTGCTTGTGTTGCTTGTGTTGCTTGTGTTGACGGCGTCGCTTTTGCAGATAGAGCTGCTTGGGCTGTTAGATCCGTTTGTGCAGACAGATTCGATTTCGCCAAGTGTTTCTTAATCAACAACATCACAACGAAAGCAGGAACCGCGTACCACAACATAGAAGAAAGGCTGATCAAAGACTGTGCCGCGCTCACGCCATAACTAGACTGTGCCGTTTGTACTTCGATGTAGTGACTCACGGGCAATAAGCTTCTCCAGATTTGCGCTGCAGTGTTCATGTCGGTTACTGGAAAGGTAATGCCCATGAACGCAAAGCTTGGTGCTGTAAAGGCGCCAGCGAAACTCATCGCCCTTGCTGGATCAAGCGTTAAGAAGAAAAACAAACACCCCATGATGATACAACTAATGACGGTAAGCAGTTGGGCGACGGTCAGTGCCACAAAACTGCCGTTAAACGGCCAGTCTAAGAGGACATAGAACCAAAAGCTAAACGCGATACCAAACATCAAGAACAAGACAAGGTAGGGCGTTAATGTTGATGTTAGTGACTTCATAGGGGCGTTGGATAACCAAGCATGAAGACCACGTGCTCTAACGTTCGCCGTCAAAACCAATATCGTGCCCACCACAATCATGATCTGCCATAGCGCTGGAATAACCGCAGACACCAAGAACTGAGCATAACTGGTGTTCTTGTTGAACAATGGCGTGATCTGGCTTTGCACTGTTACTGCTTGGCCTAATGCGGATTGCACCGTGGTATCACCGTGTGATAACTGCTTAACGACCTCAAGTTGCGCGTTAAAAGTCCCCTGAGCCTGCAACAACGCCGAATTCACTAGCTTACCTATCAAGATAAATTGGCTGTTGTAGAACACAGACACTTGCGGATTCAATCCGAGCAGAAGGTCTCGGTCAAAATGCCTTGGTATCACAACATAACCGTAGATATCACGTTCAATCATCGCTTTCGCCGCTTCACTCGCAGAGCTGTATTTCTGAGTGACTTGCAGCGTTGGTGATGCATCAACAAGGCGTGTGAACTGCTGCGAAATTTGACTGTGTTCCAAGTCAACAACCGCAACCGGTAAGTCACGAGCGATCCCTTGCGAAAAAATCAGCCAAATACTGGCAGCAAGAAGCAAAGGTATCCAAGTTAGGCAAGACAACAACCATTTGTCTTTGCGGACAATCGCCCACTGCCTAAGCAAGGTATTCTTCGCTCTATGATGCTCAGTTGATTGCGAGCCTTTAGATTGTGAGCTTTTAGATTGCGAACCTGTAGATCGAAAGTTAGCAGACATACGTCACCTAAAGCTCAACCACAAGGCTCATGCCCATACGCAGTGTTTCGCTCGTATCGACAGGGTGCGCTTCTACTTCAAAAGTACGTAAGTCGAAGCCTTGTGCTGCGTCTGTTGAACGCCAAGTCGCGAAATCACCCATTACGGCGATGTGAGTCACTTGGAAAGTTAATGATTTATCCAGAGCCGGTAGGTACGCTTCAAACTGGCTGCCTTTTTCGAAGTGCTTAAGCATGTCTTCACGCACATTAAGTACTGCCCATGCATCCTTGGTGTCGATAACAGTCACAACAGGGAAGCCTTGTGGTGCGAGTTCACCGCTGCTCAATAGAACCTGAGAGACTTCGCCATTAAACCAGCTGTGGATCTGTGTGTCTTTTGCGTAAGCTTCAACTTCCGCTACCGCGCCTGCTGCCATTAATGCTTTTTGAGCGGCTGCCACTTTGGTTTCGTCACGAGCGCCTTCTCGTGCTAATTGATACATTTGGAACGCAGCGCTTTCCGTGTACTTCGCTGCTTGCCACTGTGTTTTGGCTTCATCGCGTTTTTGCTCGGCAACGACACCATCGTTGTAAAGGTTATTGACACGTTGATAAGTTTTGTCCATGAGATCGGCTGCTGCTTTTGCCTTCAACCACTGGTCTTTAGCAGCTTGGATCTGTTGAGTACGGGCACCATTCTCTGCTTGTTTTGCTAATGCGCCAGCAGCTTTTTGACCTGCTTTTGCTTGTTCTAGCTTCGCGTCAATCTCAGGGCTAAGAAGAGAAAAGATCAATTCGCCTTTTTCAACCGAATCGCCTTTACGCACGAATATTTCATCAATTCTGCCAGGTACTTTCGATGAGATGCTGTATTGCTGCGCATCGATTTGACCTTGAAGCTTAACAGGCTGAGGTTGATAAGCTTGGTAAAAACTGTATCCGACCCAGCCAATAACGCCGATACCAACTAAAGATAGAAGAAGGGGCTTAATAGGTTTCATGAATTATCCTTTTGACTGGCTATCGGTGTCTGTTTTTGAGTCGAAGTCAGACGGAACAGAAGAGGTTAAGTAACTCGAGTAAGCATTCATTTCGCTGGTTAGCGCTAATAGCTTGTTCAGAGAGATTAGGTATTTGAATCGCGCAGCAGATTGCTGGGTTTTGATGCTCGCAAGGTAGAGCTCTGCATCAACCACTTCTAGCGAGTTCGAAAGTCCTTGAGTGAAGGCTTTTTTACGGAGTAATAGGTTTTCTTGAGCCAAAGCCAAGCTTGAGTTGAGGCCTTGAACCTCCTCAATTGCTTGGTTCGCTTCAAGGTAAGTCTTCTGTACCAACACGGTTAAGTCTTGCTTAGCTTGCGACTTCAGGAATTGAACCTGTGATACAGCACTGTGAGCGGCGGCTACTTTGTCTGAACGGCCAGAAGTATCAAGTAGCGGCACATTCACACCAATGCCAACTAACCAATCGGGTTTCATTTCGCTGGCGAGAGAGTCATCTTCATACAGGCTGTAGTCACCGTAAAGGTATACCTCTGGGTAGTATTTACCTTTCTCAGCTTTAATTAAGCTGCTTGCTTGTTTCTCTTTTGCATCAAGAATCTTAAGGCCGGGGTAGGTCATGAGTGTTTGGTCAATGAACACATCCATATGAGGCAGGTTCTTATTGATAAACAGTTGCTCTGAGGGTTCTACACTTTGGCTCTGACCAAGGATTTGAGTCAGCGCTAATTGAGCAATCTTAAGGTCGTTTTGAGCTTTAGTTCGCTCGACAACCGCTTTGTCTAGTGAAGCATCCGCTTGCAAGCGTTCTACCCGTGCGATTTGCCCTTGTTGTTCAAGCTTGATGGCGAAATCACGATGCTGAGTTAAGCCAGCTTCAACGGCTTGACGCGTTTTCACGACGTCTTCCGCTAAGATCACCGAGAAGTAATATTTACTTAAGTCTTCGTAGCGAGCTTGTCTTTCCATCAACAGCTGGCTTTGCGCTTCTTCGCTTTTACCTTCAGCTGCATTTTGCGCAGCGGTAATTCGACCACCAGTGAAGATAGGCCAAACCGCGCGAATAGAAGAGCTAAAGATGTCTTGTTCTGTAATCGTTGAGGTGATTCCACCTAGTTGGCCTAATAAGGGAGCAAATGCTGGGTTTACACCACTTAAGCTGTCGCCAAATTGTTTGCCATTAATGGTCACGTCACTATCAAGGTGCGTGTAGTTAGCCCCTAAGGTGATAGAAGGCAAGTTGAGGCTACTCGTTGAGTTCTGAAGGTGTTGATAACGTTCAACGTTGGCTTGTTGAGCCGCAAGTGAGTTGTTGTTTTCTTGTAATATTTGCCACGCTTCAGAAAAAGTGAGCGGAGCTGCATAGCCTGGCGAAGCCATAGTGCCGAGAAGCATGCTGGCGATCGCAAGGTATCGAAATTTTGGTTTGGTCATCTGCATTAAATACCAATTAGAGTATTAACTCTAATGTTAACAGGGCAATAGTCATTTGTCTTGATCAGATTCTCTCACACTTAGAGAAAGTCTCATAACTCGTTAACCAAGTGTAAATAGGATTGAGTGATGAAGATATCAGAGATAAATGAAACTTAAAAAGCACGCATAAGCGTGCTTTTTAAGTTCAGTATAGAAGCGTTTTTACAAAATGAAGCGGCTTATTTAAAGCCAGGACAATGGTGATCGGCGCGCCACACCAATTGTCTTGAACCTTGCATTGTTTGTAATAAATCTCTGCCCGACATTTGCGGGAACGCTAACAATACCTTGAGATCGAGAGGGGAGGTACCGTCTTTCTCATAGGCTCTTACGTGAGTAAAAGTCGATTGCAAGTGTTTGAACAGCATGGTCTTAGTAAGACAAATTCCAAAATTATCGCGTTTCATTGCCTGGTTTCCTTTTCAACAATGTTTATACGTTATGTTTTTAATCCTGTTTCTATTGGACGTTGCCACTGATCGATACTTCCTGCTCATCAATGTTTTATTATTGGGCGCTGCTTTATCAGGCACCTCTGAGTTGTCATGCTGGCCTATAGTGTAAATAGAGATGTATGAATGAGGTTAGGTTGATAACCTATTTGTTCAACAATCCTAGCGGCGAGCGTGCAACGTTTCGTTATAGATACGTCCAGTGAGCGAAGAGTTGTTGTCTTTTTGTTAACCGAAATTTCGATTTAAAGCAGAGTCTGAAAATCATGACTTATGGCTTGGCAACAATAAACTTCTTCATATGCAACTATTATAATTGTATTTATTTTAAACAACCTAAAAAACACCTAAAAGCTTAGTGATCTAGCTCAATATTTATTCGTTTATTTTGATTTTTAAGCTAATCCGTTCTAAAAGCGAACGATTAATCGAGGTGAACAACGTAAAGGATTATCAATTAATAATCTGCTCAATTATTTAGTTGAGTAACAGTCACAAATTCGCGTATGTAGAAAGGTCATCTAATTAACTTGGTGTTAACATTGCTCGTCTAACACTAGGGACGGTGGAATATGAAATGGAGTAGTATCAGCTTCCGTAAAAGGCTGCTGATTATCATGACGGTCACTGGTCTTGTTGAACTTTTGATACTTTCAGCGGCTGGGTTTTATTATATCAAACAATCTCAAGAACAAGAGATGGGTTTGAAAGCGTTAGGTGTTGCTGAATTTCTGTCTGAATCGCCACTTGTCACCAGCATTATTCAAGAAAATGGAACGATGGACCCTAATGGCGCTCCCTACGTTCTGTCTGAAGAAACTCAAGTTAAATTTCGAAACCTTACCCAGCTCATTGGCGCGGCGTTTATCGTTGTGGGAGATGATAAAGGTATCCGCCTGATTCACCCTTATGATGACCGGCTTGGTAAACCCATGCGCGGTGGTGATAACCAAAAAGCATTGGTGTTGGGTGAATCTTATGTGTCGACGGCCAAAGGATCACTTGGTTTTTCTGTCCGTGGTAAATCCGCGGTTAAAGACCCGCAAGGCACTGTCATTGGCGTGGTGTCGGTTGGCTACTTGTTGGACTCGTTACAAGACAGAATTGAACCTTACTTAGCCTTTTTGATTGTGATGGCATTGCTGGTGGTTGCGGTCAACGCTTTGATTTCAAGCTATGTGTCTCGTCGCTTTCAACGCGCTATTTTAGGCTTTGAACCCGAAGAGATCGGCCGACTGTATGTCGAGTTAGATGTGACTATGAGTACCGTGAAAGAAGGTATTCTGAGCATCGATAAGCACGGAATTTTACGTTCTATTAATAAGAGTGCCTGCGATATTTTGTCTATCGATAGAGAGTCTGCACTCAACCAACAGCGCCTTTCAGATGTATTGGCCGGCAGTGATTTAGAGCAACTGTTATCCACTGGTGAAACCGACCACGACGTCGAGCTGTACCTGAACAATAAGCGAATCGTTGCCAACCGCAGCCCGATTATAGTGGCAGGTGAGGTGGTCGGGGCGGTATCCAGTTTCCGATTACGAGATGAAATCAACGATTTAACAGACCAACTCTCACAAACCAAAGAGTATGCAGATCTACTCCGTTCACAAACCCATGAGCATCAAAACAAGCTCAACACCATTAGTGGCTTGATCCAGATGGGCGAGTTGGATTCAGTACAACAGCTGATTGGCCAAGAAACAGCGCACTATCAAAGCTTGATCGAGTTCTTGCGTGAAACCGTTAAAGACCCGCTCATTGCAGGCATGCTCTTGGGGAAAACGGAGCGTGCAAGAGAAATAGGTTTAGAGCTCAAAGTCGAAGAAGGCTCAAGGCTTGAAGCATTGCCTAGCTGGCTGAACGCGGATGACGTTGTCACAATTCTGGGCAACCTGATTGATAACGCCTTTGATGCCACTATGACGGCTATTAAGCAAGAGGGTCAAATTACTCCAGCGCGTCGAGTTATTGAAGTTTCAATCAGTGATTTTGGTAATGAAATTATCGTAGAAGTAGAAGACAAAGGGTGTGGTTTGCCTAAAGATTTGGCGACGAAAGCACTCACCGAAAAAGGCGTATCAAGCAAAGCGAAACAGAATCGCGGCGTCGGTTTGTATTTGATAAAGCAATTGGCAGACCGATATCAAGGACAGCTTGAAATGGTCGACAACCACGATTTTGGTACGCGAATGACGGTTTATCTGCCAAAAGAAGCACAATAATAATTAAGCGCGAAGTGATCGAGTGAAGATCATCGTGACGGAAAAAACATGGTTAAAGGAAGAACATAAATGAGCGCAATCACGAGAGTCATGGTCATTGAAGATGATATTGCGATTGCAGAGCTACACCATCGTTATTTAGAACAGATGGGTGGCTTTGATGTGGTGGGGATTGCGACCACGCAGTCTGAAGCGTTAATGCAATTAGACATATTAAAGCCTGACTTGGTTTTATTGGATGTGTATCTGCCGGATGGATGCGGGCTTGATATTTTGAACCACGTTCGTGGTAGTAATCAGGGTTGTGATGTGATTTTGATTACTGCTGCGCGAGACGTCGATACCTTGCAACAGGCAATGCGCGGTGGAGTCGTGGACTATCTGCTGAAACCTGTGATGTTTCCTCGCTTAGAAGCGGCGCTGAAAAAATATCAATCGCAGCTGCAAGAGTTTGAAAGTGTGTCTGATTTGAACCAAGGTTTGGTCGATAAGATGCTGCAAGCCAACGCGAAAGCGGACTCAGGAAAAGTGTCAACCTTACCCAAAGGGATTGATGGCGTAACGCTTGATAAAATTAGAGCCATTTTTCAACAAGCCGACATTGCTGATATTGCAGCAGATGAAGCAGGTGAACGTATTGGAGCAAGCCGAACCACCGCTCGACGCTATTTGGAATTTCTAATCACGACTGGTGAGTTAGTGGCCGACTTAAATTACGGGTCAGTAGGCCGCCCAGAACGCTGCTACAACAAAACTAGAAGATAGATTTAGCGACAACAAGTCACCAAGACAAACGCGATGCTATCAAATAAATATAAAGCCAGTTGAATAGGCTGGTTTTGCCTTTCTCTCCATTTCCTATTATTCACTCCACCGACCAGATACCGTTCTTTCTTGACTACAATGTTTGAGAATACCGATTTGCTTCACTCTCGGGCTCGGCGAACTGAGCTATCGATTAGAATTTGTTCGAAATGAGTCAATATTTAATCGATTGCTTTCACAGTGGTTGATGTAAATCAAATACTCATAGACAATACTGTCCCGAATAGAGGTGATAGCTTTCACCCTCGTTTACCAAACGCATTCTCAAGTGTAATAGGCACTCGCTATTGATGTAATAGCCAAGGCCTATTATCTATTTTCGTATGTCGCTGATACCTTTGGCGAATACTAAAAACCTTGTTTTTATAGGAAAGATGATGGTAATACCTGAAAACAGCAGCATCGTTATTTTTGGTGCATCGGGAGATCTAACTTACCGCAAGTTAATTCCTGCTTTGTACCACCTGTATGCTAGCAATCAACTACCAAAATCCTTTGCGATTCTTGGAGTGAGCCGTACTGAGTACAGCGATGAGTCTTACCGTGAGAAGCTGAAGAAGTCTCTTCAGGAAATGGAAAAAACTGAGCCAGAGACGCTGAATGCATTTATTGAACATCTGCATTACCAAGCGATCAACACTTCAGATGTAGACGACTACGCTCGTTTAGCACAACGTCTAGACAAGCTTGAGCAAGACTATCAATTCGAAAACCATAACACATTGTTTTACTTGGCAACCCCGCCAAGCCTATACGGTGTGATTCCAGCAAACCTTGCTGCGCATGGCCTGAACGATGAAAAGAACGGCTGGCGTCGTCTGATCATCGAGAAACCATTTGGTTACGACTTAGCATCAGCTCAAGCGTTAGATGAAGAGATCCATCATCACTTCCAAGAACACCAGATCTACCGTATCGACCATTACCTTGGTAAAGAGACGGTTCAAAACCTTCTAGTGCTTCGTTTCTCAAACGCGATGTTTGAACCACTGTGGAACCGTAACTTCATTGAATACGTTGAAATCACAGGTGCTGAGTTCCTTGGCGTTGAAGAGCGTGGCGGATACTACGACGGTTCTGGTGCAGTTCGTGACATGTTCCAAAATCACTTGCTACAAGTATTAGCAATGGTTGGCATGGAACCGCCTGCACAAATCAATGCGGATTCAATTCGTGACGAAGTGGTTAAAGTACTTCAGTGTCTGAAACCACTGGAAGAAGACGACCTGCGTAAAGATTTGGTTCTAGGTCAATACACAGCGTCAGATGTTCGTGGTCAGCACTTGCCTGGTTACCGCGAAGAGCATGGTGTCGCAGACGACTCTCGTACTGAAACGTACATTGGTCTTAAAGCACACATCAACAACTGGCGTTGGAATGGGGTTCCTTTCTACGTACGTACGGGTAAACGCTTACCAACGCGCGTAACGGAAATCGTGATTCACTTTAAGAACACACCTCATCCAGTATTTGGTCAAGATGCACCAGAGAACAAACTGATTATCCGTATCCAACCGGATGAAGGTATTCAGATGAGCTTTGGTTTGAAAGAGCCGGGTGCAGGCTTCAAAGCAAAAGAAGTGAAAATGAACTTCTCTTACTCTGACTTGCCTGAAACTCAAATGCTGACGGCTTATGAGCGTCTTCTTCTTGATGCGCTGAACGGTGATGCGACTCTGTTTGCACGTACCGATGCAGTAGAAGCATGTTGGAAGTACGTTCAACCGATCTTAGATCTCAAACAAGACCCTCAAGCACTGTTTGGCTATGCTTGTGGTACTTGGGGCCCGCAAGAAGCCGATGAGCTTCTGCAGCGTGATGGCCGCGCATGGCGTTTCCCATGCAAAAACTTAACAGACACGGATTACTGCGAACTATGATCAATCACAAGATCTTTGCAACGCCTGAACTGGTCGTTGAAAACCTAGCAAATGAAATGAAAGCATACAGCGAGCAGGGTAAACCTGTTCACATTTCATTGTCGGGTGGCAGCACGCCAAAAATGCTTTTCAAGCTTTTAGCTCAAGCACCATACGCAGAAGGCATTCAATGGAATAACCTTCATTTTTGGTGGGGCGACGAACGTTGCGTGGCACCAGACGATGCGGAAAGCAACTACGGTGAAGCAAACGCACTGCTGTTTACTCAAGTCAATCTTCCTGCTGAAAACATCCACCGCATCCGTGGTGAAGATGAGCCTAAAGCAGAAGCAGAGCGTTTCGCAAAAGAGATGGCAGACGTGATTCCAATAGAAAACGGCACACCTGTTTTCGATTGGATCCTGCTAGGTGTTGGCGCCGACGGCCACACAGCTTCACTATTCCCGGGTGCAACTGACTACCAAGATGAGAACCTATCTGTATTAGCTTCTCACCCAGAGTCGGGCCAGATCCGTGTTTCTAAAACAGCGAAAGTTTTAGAAGCAGCAAAACGAATCAGCTACCTAGTACTGGGTGCAGGTAAAGTTGAGATCGTTAAAGAAATTCATACAACTCCTGCTTCAGAACTGCCTTACCCGGCAGCGAAAATCCAGTCTAAAACTGGCGAAACAGAGTGGTTCCTAGATTCAAATGCAGCAAGTGCTATCGCATAAGTGCGAATAGCCGCAAGGAGATAAAATAATGAAAGGTGATATCGGTGTAATTGGCCTAGCAGTAATGGGTCAGAACCTTATCCTAAACATGAACGACCACGGCTTCAAAGTTGTGGCTCACAACCGTACTGCTGCTAAGGTAGACGAGTTCCTAGAAGGCCCAGCTAAGGGTACTAACATTGTTGGTGCTTACTCTCTAGAAGAGCTAGTTGAGAAACTAGAAGCGCCACGTAAAGTGATGCTTATGGTTCGTGCTGGTGATGTTGTAGATACGTTCATCGACAAGCTTGTACCACTTCTAGACAAAGGCGACATCATCATTGATGGTGGTAACACTAACTTCCCAGACACAAACCGTCGTGTTGCTGCTCTTCGCGAGAAAGGCATCCACTTCATCGGTACGGGTGTTTCTGGTGGTGAAGAAGGTGCTCGTTTCGGTCCTTCTATCATGCCAGGCGGTTCTCCTGAAGCTTGGGAAGCGGTTAAGCCTATCTTCCAAGGTATCTCTGCGAAAACTGACGCAGGTGAGCCTTGTTGTGATTGGGTTGGTAACGACGGTGCTGGTCACTTCGTTAAGATGGTTCACAATGGCATCGAATACGGTGACATGCAGCTTATCACTGAAGCATACCAGTTCATGAAAGATGGCTTAGGTATGAACCACGACGAAATGCAGGCAGTATTTGCTGACTGGAACAAAACTGAGCTAGACAGCTACCTAGTAGAAATCACTGCTGACATCCTTGGCTACAAAGATGAAGACGGTGAAGCGCTAGTTGAGAAGATCCTAGACACTGCTGGCCAAAAAGGTACAGGCAAATGGACAGGTATCAACGCACTAGACATGGGTATCCCACTGACTCTAATCACTGAGTCTGTATTCTCTCGTTGCCTATCTGCACTTAAAGACCAACGTGTTGAAGCTGAAAAACTGTTCGGCAAGACTGTTGCTCCAGTTGAAGGCGACAAGCAAGAGTGGGTTGATGCAATCCGTCAGGCTCTACTTGCTTCTAAGATCATCTCTTACGCTCAAGGTTTCATGCTAATGCGTGAAGCGTCGAACGAAAACGGCTGGGATCTAAACTACGGTAACGTTGCTCTTATGTGGCGTGGCGGTTGTATCATCCGTTCTGCATTCCTAGGCAACATTCGTGATGCTTACGAAGCGAACCCAGAGATCGCTTTCCTAGGTTCAGATGCATACTTCAAAGGCATCCTAGACAACTGCATGGGCGCTTGGCGTAAAGTTGCAGCTAAGTCTATGGAATCTGGTATCCCAATGCCATGTATGACTTCTGCACTAACGTTCCTAGACGGCTACACTACAGCTCGTCTTCCAGCGAACCTTCTACAAGCTCAACGTGACTATTTCGGTGCTCACACTTACGAGCGTACTGACCGTCCACGTGGTGAATTCTTCCACACAAACTGGACTGGTACAGGCGGCGACACTGCTTCTACAACTTACGACGTATAATCGTTAGTTAGAATCAGTAAAGAACACGTTCGTTCTTTCAGCTGAAAACTAGAAAACAAAAGGATGCCAATTGGCATCCTTTTTTGTTGGTTCGCGTTCTCTTACTTAGGCCTGAATAACAAAGGTGCCATAGTTTAAGCTGTCATTAAATGCGGCTGAGCATCGTCATTGTATTGCTCCCGAATTGCCATAAAGCCGTCTAGGTTCTGTTTAAGAGCCACAACACACTCTGGGTCGAACATTGAACCGTTCTGCGCTTCTATGTATTCCATCACTTCATCGAGTGACCACGCGTGCTTATAAGCTCTTTTGCTCATCAGCGCATCGAATACATCGGCTAATGTCACTATTCGAGCCTCTAGTGGTATCGCTGTGTTACTCAAAGCATCAGGTAATCCTGAGCCATCAAACCGTTCATGATGATGGCGCACAATATTCTTAATGAATTGAATCTCTTCACTGCACATCGAGCTGTGGTGGGATAGGGCAACCACGTCATCAATCATCTCTTCGCCATATAAGGTGTGATTGTTCATGATGTTTCTTTCTTCTTCATTAAAGCGCGCGCTGCTGAATAACACTTTATCTGGAATTCGATACTTTCCGATGTCGTGAAAGGGCGCATACAACCGAATTCGATGAATGAATTGATGGGTAATTTCTCTTTTGGTGTGCGACAGAGTGCGAGCAATTTGCTCACTGTATTTACCCATGCGAATTAGGTGTTCTTTGGTTTCTGGATCTCGAGCATGACCCATATTTAAAGCGATCGCTAAAGAAGATTGAAAGTGACGCTGGCGCTCAAACCACTGAACGAAAAGGCTAGAGATGACTTGAGTGAGATAGGCGATATCACACTGAATAGTTTGGTTAGCAAAAAATCCTGTCGATGAAGCATTGATAAACACAAACCCAAGATTACTTTCTTGATGATGAATCGGTGTTGTATAACTGCTTTGATGACCAAGATCGAGTAGGTGAGATATTTGTTTGGTTGAGCTAATGGTGGTGAGGTCGTTGATGATCCGGGTATCTAAAGACTTAGCCATGCGCGACAAAGCCGATTCTGGCGTAAGTTCTTGCTCGACATGGCGATGTTCGGCTTCTTGGCACAGAGTATCCGAAACAAAGTAATTCGACGCTCTATTTTCGTTGCATAGCACAACCGAGAGCCTAGACAGAATGGGGTAATATTCGCGAGCTAGCCGAAAGAGATCATCAACGATGGCGATAATGTCTTTATCTTGGGCGGCTACTCTGCTGATTTTGGAGTAGTCAAACATGGTCAAAGCCAACCTTTATTTATAATTATATCATTGTTTAGTATCGTTATTTGTAGGTTTCTATACCACTTCTAACATAGCATCGTGCTGTTAATTAGCAACACTGCGTTCTAATAAATTTATAATTCATTACTTAAATTAGGGATATTTCATGCTTCTATCATGGTTTTTGTTAACTTGAACGAATTTGGTCGAAATCTAAGAGAAGCATTCGTCGGGAGTGCATGGCGGTATTGCACGCAACATTAGGATGATAAGTGACCATTTTAAAATTAAATTGAAAGATAAATAGGATAACGAGCATGCTTTATGCCATCATAAAGGCATAGATAAGGGCAATGGATGTAATGCCCAAATGATTGAGCTAGATATGGTCAGTGATGACGGTGTTCTAGAGTATATTCAAGGCCTTTAGTTGCCTTGGAAAAGGTAAAGATATGACTGAAGAAGAAAGAATCGAACTGCAACAAAACAACCCACTGCACGGCTTAAAGCTAGATACTATGATCACTGAATTAGTGGATCATTACGGTTGGGAAATTTTGGATGCAGCAATGCGCATGAACTGCTTTAACACTAAGCCAACGGTGGCAAGTGCTGTTAAATATCTGAAGAAGACTGAATGGGCTCGTGAGAAAGTAGAAAACTTCTACCTTTACCGTTTCAAGCGTATGCCTAAAGCTTCAGATATCGAATACCAGATGCCTCCGCGTTCACGTACATTCCGTCACGGGTTAGAGCCTCGTGAGCCAATGGAATTGACGGTTGAATCGATTCTAGCATCACAAGCTAAAGCAGCGTCTGCATTTAAAGAGCGCCGCGGCGGCAACGGTCGTAACTTTCGTCGTTAATAGGGCGTCGTTAATAGAAATGCGTTGCTAGTAATAGGGCGTCGTTAGTTTTAACGTCTTTATGTAAAGGCGTAAGTTGAGCATCGTAAGATAGCCAAAGCCTTGACTGCAAAATACAAAAGGAGCCTAAGTGCTCCTTTTTTAGTGCGTGTCGCTTTAGTCGTTCGTCTTAAGCTTCGCGGTTCTTTCTTTGATTCTTCCAAAGGTCAACGACATAAACAATGGCGCTGATCAGTAAGAATAGCGCTGACACAGAAAACAGAGCGGGCATTTTTAGAATCCACGCGAATGTGGCAGCAAGAAAAGCGACAAAGCAAATGAGTCGACTTGATGACATGACATGACCGAGTTTAATGTTCATAACGCCTCCTAATGAAGTCTCACTTTCGACTGGAGAATTATCCCACCTTTGGCAAAATAAAGGCTAAAAAACAGTCTAAATTGTTATCAAATTTGCTAATTGAAGGACTCGCCTCACACATTTTGCTTTGGCTATTTTATAAGCAATAAAATAGCGAAATCGGTATGAGAAGGGTGGAGTCTTTTTGCTTTATCTTTTCAGTCGCAAGCCTTATTGAGCCTAATGTCTGGTTAGCTTAAAACCGAGTTGGCACAGAACTCACTTAACATAGAACCTAGTTAGCATAGAAAAAGTAAGCGGTGATCAAAAAGCTCGCGATGATCACTGTGGTACGAACATAGTGTTGAGGGATGCGGCGAGAGATTTTTGCTGAATAATAACCACCAACCAATGTACCAAATAATACTGCCATGCCAGACGGCCAATCAATCGAACCATTCACAACAAAGAACACGATTGCCGCGAGTGATGCGCACGCAGACACGAGCAGTTTGATGCCATTCATTACGTTGATGTTGGTGTAACCAGCCAGAGCTAAGTAACTCAACGTTACTATCCCCAAACCTGCGTTAAAGTAACCACCATAGATACACACGACCAAAAGCAATAAAGCGGAAAAGAATACCCCTGCGCTGGTGGCGTGCTTATGTTTTACTGTTGCTTGCTTAAGCCATTTATTGAGTGTGCCACCAAACGTGAAAAGCAAAGCAGCAAATAGCAGTAGCCAAGGAACGGATTGAGTGAACAGGGCTTCTGGTGTGTGCAGCAGTAGAAATGCTCCGATGCCACCACCAATTACACACAAACCAATGGTCAGTTTTAGCTGCTTAGTACCAGATTGAATTTCGTGGCGTAGCGCGTAGGCTCCGCTAATGTAGCCAGCGCATGAAGCAAAGGTATTGGTCGCGTTGGCTGCAATTGGTGGAACTCCAGCGAACAAGAGCGCAGGGAAGGTGATGAAGCTACCGCCACCCGCAATTGAGTTAAGTACACCGCCAATCACTCCCGATAAGAATAGAATCAACCAATCCATAGTTTTGAATCCAATGCGTTAAATGATCGTTTACCTTACTTGATTTCGTTACGAATATCAGTGTCATGTGTGTTGTAAAGGTAGGTTTGTGAGTTTGCTACCATCTTTAACCGTTGGTTCAAATTGAGCACCTAATTGAAAAAAGGAGCCAATGGCTCCTTTCGTTGAGGTTTCGTTGAATTGGTAGAGTTTTACACTTCTACTGGTTTCGATTTAAAGCTTCTAAATAGTTTGACTAAGATTGGGCTAGATAGTACCAGCACAGCCAGAATAGTGAACGTCATCGTGATTGGTCGTTCCCATAGGAAGCTCAGCTCGCCATCGCTGATCATCAATGCACGTCGTAGGTTCTCTTCCATTAATCCACCAAGGATAAAACCTAGGAGTAATGGGGCAAGTGGGAAGTTAGCTAACCTCAGCGCAATCGCAACCATAGCAACAATGAGCATTACAAAAACATCCATCGTGTTGAAAGACACCAAGTACACGCCTGTGATTGAGAAGAAGATAATCATTGGCAGTAGTACCGTTCTTGGTACCGCGAGCAGTTTAGAGATGTAAGGGATTAAAGGCAGATTCAAGATAACCAGTACGATGTTACCAAAGTACATCGAGATGATGACTGACCAAAATACATCTGGGTGTTCAACGAACAAGCGAGGGCCCGGCTGAATACCGTATGCGATTAGGGCGCCAAGCATGATTGCGGTAGTACCAGAGCCGGGAATCCCAAGCGTCAGTAGCGGAACGAATGAACCACTCGAAGCTGCGTTGTTTGCAGATTCAGGAGCAACAAGACCACGAATACTGCCTTTACCAAACTCTTTCTGTTTGTCTTTTGGCGCAAGGCTACGTTCCATACCGTAACTTAGGAATGCCGCAATAGTGGCTCCTGCGCCCGGTAGAACACCGGTAAAGAAACCGAGAATAGAAGAGCGAATCGAAACTGGCGCCACTTCTTTGAACTCTTCTTTGGTAATTTTCATGCTACCAATATCAGCCATCTTTTGGCTTTCTTCGCCGCTAGTGTCTTTCTCCGGTTTCAAAATACCCATTAAAGTCTCACCTAAAGCGAAGGTTGCCATAGCAAGAAGTAGGAAACTAAAGCCATCCATCAGGTCTGTTAGACCAAACGTGAAACGCTCAACACCAACGCCTTTGTCGATGCCAACAGTAGACAGCATCAAACCAAGAATGGTCATCATCCATGCCTTGATTACCTGACCTGGGCCCGCAAACGCCGCTACTGCCGATAAACCTAACAACATCAATGCGAAGTAGTCTGAAGACTGGAAGCTCAATGACACGCTGGCTAAAGCCGGAGCCGCAATCAAAAGCATGATTGCCGAAAGTGTGCCACCAGTGAAAGAAGAGTAAGCCGCGAGTGCAAGTGCTTTACCCGCTTGGCCTTTTTGTGCCATCGGGTAGCCATCGAATGCGGTTACTACCGTTGAAGAACAACCTGGAGCGTTGATTAATATTGATGACGTCGAGCCACCAAATACAGCGCCGTAGTACACACCAGCCATCAAGATTAGGCCAGAAGAAGGGTCTAGGCCGTATGTAATCGGGATCATCAACGCGATTGCTGAAATTGGACCGAGTCCCGGTAACATCCCAATAAAGGTACCAACAAAGCAGCCAACAATTACCATCATGATGTTCATTGGCATCACGGCGGTCGAAAGTCCTTGTAAAATTCCGTCTAACATAATGTTATCCCTACCAAAGAGTGAAGATTAAACCAGGCTCTAGGTAGATATCTAAGCCTTGAGTTAATAAAAGAAAGAACGCGATAACGAAAGGAAACGACGCGCCAAATAAGACAGCTTTGCGGCGCTCACCCAGTAGGTAAAAGCCTGCAAGTAAGAAGAAGCTGGTTGCTAAAACAAAGCCAAGATAAGTCAGCCCAACACCGTACAGAGCCATTAACACCAAGAAGCCAATAAGCAGTTTCCGGTTCAACGGCGTAGTGTCGCATGTGACTTTTTTATCTGGCTGTCCGGTTATAAGCAGGATCAACGAAAGGCCAATGCCGATAAACGTTAGCAGGATAGGTAAGGTTCTTGCTGTGAAGGGTTCGTACTCGTCACCGGGGAACAAAGGAATCAGCGTGGTTTGGTAGCCATAGCATAAACACGCAAGCATAAAGAGCATGGCTCCGATGCGATCCTTCGAAAGCAAAGATTCCTTACTCAGAAATTTGGTTGGTAAGTCCGACATATCCAACTCCATTTGGGGTGGTATAAAAAGTAAAAAAGCCGTACATGAGCGAGTTAATGAAATGTCTGGGATCACTAACCAAAGGTAAGCGAATTACGGTACTGGTTTATCAGCCACTTGCGTTTACAACGAATCGGCAAGCGTTAGTAATACGTCTACGAATAAACAAAGGAGTTTGAAGTTAACTCATGCACGGCGAAACAAGGAAAGAGTAAGAGGGCACATAGGCCCTCTATGGTTGTTGGTTATTTCAAGAAACCAAGCTCACGCATTAGGTCGCCCATCTGTTTTTCTTGATCTTCTAGGAAGGCGTAAAAATCTTTGTCAGCTTTGTAGTTGTCGATCCAACCGTTACGGTCACGAACCACTTGCCACTCATCGGTTTTGTACATTTTGCCAAGTGCTACATTCCACTCGTCGATCTTCGCTTGGCTTGTGCCAGGTGCCGCAAAGAAACCACGCCAGTTAGCGAATACGGTTTCGTTGCCGTACTCAGTCAGTGTTGGGATGTTAGGTGCAGCGTCAAGACGCTTTGGCGCCGTCACAGCAAGCACTTTTACTTGGCCAGATTTAGACATCTCTAGCACTTCACCAAGGCCAGTAGAAAGCAGCTGTGTTTCGCCAGAAAGCAGTGCTGCCATCGCTTTACCGCCAGCATCGTAGGCAATGTAACGCACTTTTTTAGCATCAAAACCTTCGCCTTTGAACGCTGCCGCAACCACAAGGTGGTCCATGCTGCCACGAGCTGAGCCACCAGCAATTTTCACTTTACGTGGGTTGCTTTCGAACTCTTTAACGACGTCTTCCCAAGTGTTGTACTTAGAATCCGCAGACGCGACGATTGCGCCATAGTCGGCAATAGTTGCTGCAACTGGTGTTAGGTCGCGGAAAGATTGAGGGAAGATACCGGTCAGCGAGCGCACAACGATAGGCGTTGAGTTCACCATTAGCGTGTCTTCTTGGCGTTGAGCCGTCTCGATTAGGTGAGCAATCGCTTTACCGCCGCCACCACCAGAAAGGTTTTGGAAAGAGACATTTTCTACGATGTCTGATTTCACCAATACATCACCCGTACCACGAGCTGTCATATCCCAACCGCCACCAGCGCCGCCAGGGATTAGGAAGTGGATTTTTTCTACGTCAGCAGCAAAAGTGTTGAAAGAAAAGGTTGCTGCGATAATAGAAGCCGCAAGAGTAGGTTTCAGTGCCTTGAACATGGTTCACGTTCCTTATGTAGGGGATCTCTTCAATGGAGAGAAACTTATGTTTTATATCCAGCTACTAAATACACGAATAGGGTATTGCTTAGTAGATGACGTTAAAGTTAACGGTGTGTTAATGAAATGTCTGTAATGCGGTGATATTGAGAATAAAGAACATTGGATTAATATTGTTCATAAAGTTCACGGGGAGGTGGCTGTAGGATTCTTCTAGCAATAATAACTAGGTTTTTCTTGAGTTTATGTGAACAATTCTTTTGACTGTTGGTCGCTTTATACTGCTGTGTATCATTAAAGAGGGTACTTATTGCGACACAAAGAGTGATATGGAGAGGCGCTCTTTAATATATAGAATAATATGTTGCTAGGTGTGCAGTGCTACTGTAATAATATGATTATAGCTGGCACGTTACATTTCTGAGCTAGTGGTTATTCAAGGATCGAATAATGACAGACAAAAAAATTTCGTTACGATTTACTGTTGGAGGAATGTTTTTACTCGCGACATTTCTTACCGCTGTTGTTGCGGTTTCACTGCAATATTACTTCAGTAAAAAAATGGCGACTGAGAATACCCTATCAAAGTTGACGATGGTGTCCCAAGAGCTGAGTAACTATATCGGCGCGGTTGATTCTGACGCAGCCAATACCGCGCGTTTACTTTCTTCAGTGAAACGTTCTATAAGTAACAAAATATCGAAAGAAGAGTCGCGTAGTATTCTCTCAGAAGCAATTAAAGATAACCCTCTCTTTTATAGTATTTACATTGGCTCATCTAATGAAAACTTCTTCCAAATTATTAATCTAGAATCTGCCCCTGTCGTTAGAGAAAAAATCGGTGCACAACAAAAAGACCGTTGGGTTGTGGTTGAGATTCATAATATAGGGGAGGAGCGCGTCCGTACGACGAAATATTTTGACCAAGAGTTTACGCTAAGAAACTCAACTACGGAGCAGAGCAACTACCTTCCAACAACCAGGCCTTGGTATGTTTCTGCCAATGTTCAGTCGGTCGAAAAAACTCAGCCATATCTTTTCCAGCATTTACAAATTACCGGGCAAACTTATTCTTTAGCGTTTGATTCGAAAATCGAATCTGAAGTTCAACATGTGATTGGTATTGATATTGTGTTGTCTTCTTTAGCTAGCAAACTATCAGGTACGGCGCTTGGCTTAGCAGAAGACAGTAAGGTTGAGTCTTTCTTATATTCGAAATCGGGTAATATTATTGCGTCTAACCTCAAGGTTAACAATCAGGAATCGGAGTTTGATGTATCAACATTGATGCTATCGTCTGAGCAGCAAGCCTTGATTAACGATACCCCTCCGCTGTTAGTGTCTAATCAAAATGATTGGGGGCCGATGGACTTTTCAGTGGCGGGAAAACCAAACGGCTATGCGATAGACCTTCTTAAAATGATTGGTGAGATGACAGGGATCAGGTTTGAATTTGTTAATGGTTTCTCTTGGGGCGAGCTTGTCAGTAAGTTTCAAGAAGGAAGTATTGATGGCCTGCAATCGGTTCAACATTATAAAAATAATGGCATAGATGGCCTATACACGACTCCAATTTATGAATTGCCATTTTCTATCGTGACAAGGGTCGGCGCGAAGGTTGTCACTAATTATGCCGAGCTTGAGGGTAAAAAAGTTGCCATTTTATCTGGGTGGTCAATTATTCCTAAGTTGAGAGAGGATTTTCCGAACATTGATTTAGTTGAATTTGAAAACCTAGAGTCTGCATTTAATTCAATTGAAAGCGAAGAGAACTTTGCTTTCTTAGAAGCAGAACCCGTACTCTCGTTTGCATTAGATAGGTTTTTCCAGCCAGGCCTTGTTGTCAATGGGACTCTAGAAGATCTAAAACAGAACTACTCAAACCAATTCCATTTGGTGCTGCAGAGCAAGCATAAACAATTGCTCCCAATCATTGATCAAGCTATCAGTAAGTTAAGTGGTGAACAACTTGATGCCTTAGCGAAAAAGTGGCTGCATGATACCGGCTTTAATACGAATACGACGGTTCCTTATACTGAACTTTATGATTTGACTAAGGAAGCAACGGTTGAAGGCAGTATGGTAAGGGTAGAGTTGAATGGCGAGATCAAGCATCTCTATTTAAAGAAAATAGACACGGGCGAACACTACTCTGAGTATTTTGCGGTATTGATTCCCGAATCTGAAGTCTTCAGTACAGTCAATAAACGTCTAGCAACCTCTGTTGGTGTAACGGTGTTACTGATGAGTTTGACGTTGCCTATTGCTTGGGTTTTTGGTGCGCCGATAGTGCATCCAATTCGCCAATTAGAGGAAGAGACTCATAAGGTTAAGCTGCGTGATTATGACAACGTGACAATTCTTGATACTCGAATCAAAGAAGTGTGGGAATTATCTGTTGCTGTAAAAGATATGGCTATGGAGATTAAACGACATGAACAGATGCAAGAGGCGTTTGTTGAGTCGTTTATCAAGCTCATCGCTCAAGCGATCGATGATAAGTCCGCTTATACGGCAGGGCATTGTAATCGTGTACCAGAACTCGGCTTGATGCTGGCTGACGCGGCGGAACAATCGCAGTCTGAGCACTTCAAAGACTTTGAGTTTAAAAATGATGACGAACGCCGTGAGTTTAGAATTGCGGCTTGGCTTCATGATTGTGGCAAGATCACGACACCGGAACACATCGTCGATAAAGGTACGAAGTTAGAAGCGAACTACAACCGAATCCACGAGGTGAGAACTCGATTTGAAGTACTTTGGCGTGATGCGGAAATCACCGCTTTGAGAAAACAACTTGATGGTACGCTATCAACGCAACTGATAGCCGATGAACTTACGGCAACGAAGCAGCAGCTACAAGATGACTTTGCCTTTATCGCTACGTCGAACGTTGGTGGTGAGTTCATGAGTGACGACAAAGTTGCTCGTATTCGTTCGATCGCTGAGACGACTTGGATGCGTAATTTTGATGACCAACTTGGTCTATCACCGATAGAAGCCTTGAATCGAGAATCGAGTTCAAGCTTGCCAGCGACAGAGCTGCTGTTAAGTGATAAGCCTGAACATATAGTGAAAAGAGATAGGCCGTTAGAGTTCGACCCGAAATATCAAATCAAAATGGATGTGCCGGAGCACCTATACAACTTAGGCGAAGTCTACAATCTGAGCATTGCACGTGGCACGTTAACTGCTGAAGACCGATTCAAGATAAATGAGCATATGCTTGGCACGATTAAGATGCTTGAGAACCTGCCATTCCCGAAAGAACTAAGCCGTGTTCCTCGCTATGCTTCGACGCACCATGAAACACTCAAAGGCACTGGGTATCCAAGGAGGTTAACTGGCGATGATCTTTCAATTCCAGAACGTATTCTCGTGATATCGGATATTTTTGAGGCGCTAACTGCTGCGGATAGGCCGTACAAGAAAGCGAAGCCAATCAGTGTTGCTGTCGACATCATGTACAAAATGGCGTTGGACGAGCATCTCGATATAGAACTGTTTAGGTTGTTTCTAACTAGCGGGACACATATCCGTTATGCCGAAACGTATTTAAAACCGGAACAGATCGATCATATAGACCTATCAAAATATGTAGTTGAAGGCGTCGCTGCTTAACTTTGCCAGAAAGCATGAATGGCTGTTGACGTCACTTCATGTAGTGAGTTGGGGTTTCTCCGGTGTGTTGCTTAAAGAAATGAATAAACGCACTGTCACTGGAGAACTCTAACTCGTGGGCAACCGCAGAGACACTCTTTTTTTCTGACAATTGCTCAATGGCACTTAACAGCCTCCATTGTTGACGCCAAGCTTGGTAAGGCATCCCCGTTTCTTTGATGAATAATCGGCTTACGGTCTTGCTGCTTGCTCCAATATGCTTGGCCATTTCATTGAGTGGTTGAGGTAACTGTGTTCCTAGTTTTACTTTTTCTAACCACAACGCTAATCGTTTATCTTTGGGTAAAGGCAGCGTTAGCTCGTTCCTTTCTGCGTAAGAAAGTTCCTCGCAACACAACGCCAATGTGTTTTGTTGCTCTTCATTAGGTTTATCCCAATCCCAAAAAGCCATTCGTTCGTTCAATTCCTTTAGTAGTGGTGTGACGTTAAGAATACTTAACTCTTCAGGCAAGTTTTTAATGCGAAGAGGATCAAAATAAAGCGAACGATAGGCCACGACATTGGTCATGGTTGCACAATGCTCAATTCCCGCGGGTATCCAGGCAACTTTGGTGGGCGGCAACACACAATGCATTCCGTCGAGGGTAATACTGATGCAACCGTGTGGTGCAAATAACAATTGTGCACGGTTGTGTGTATGCATACCAGAATCGTGCCTGCCGACTTGGGCGGCAATGCCGACAAAGGGATAGGGCATTCCATCAACATAAAAAGGTGTGTTGTCATCGATCAACATGATTTGTCCTTATTTTGATGTTTGTTGTTCTACTGTTGATATTTGAACACAAATGAAATCCATATACTTCTCTTATTCCAGTTTTAGAAGAGAATAATATGAATAAAAAACCCCATATGGGACTGATCATCATTCTGCTGATGTTCCCCCAAATTGTTGAAACTATCTACAGCCCAGTATTGCCGAACTTAGTTGATTATTTTGGTGTATCAATGGCAAGTGCAAGTCAAACCTTGTCGATTTACTTTATTGCTTTTGCTGTGGGTGTTGTTTTTTGGGGGCGAGTTTCTGATCTTATTGGCCGCAGAAAAGCGATGTTGTGTGGTTTGTTTACTTATGGTGTTGGTTGCCTGTTAGCCATCACGGCAACTCAATTTGATATGGTCATGATTGCGCGGGTTGTTTCAGCTTTTGGGGCAGCGGTAGGCTCAGTTATTGGTCAAACAATACTGCGAGATAGCTATGAAGGCAAAGAGCTAGGGAAAGTGTTTTCGCTAGCAATTGTTGCAGTATCAATCAGCCCTGTTGTTGGCTTAATGTCAGGAGGATTGATTGCTGAATATTTTGGACACTTAGTGGTGTTCAGTTTACTGCTTGTCATGGCTTTTATATTGCTGATCGTATCGGCCTTTTCTTTACCCGAAACGAAACCTGCTGATACTAAAACAGTCAGCTTTATTGGTATTTTCACGGTAATGCTAAAAGATAGGGATATTTGGAAAAGTGCGATTCTTGTGGCTTGCTTTAATGTCATGATGTTTAGCTATTATTCTTTAGCACCATTTATGTTCAGCCAATTTGGCTTAAGTTCCATAGAATTTGGTTACAGTGGCGTGATCTTGGCGGCTGCCTCCGTTTTAGGAAGCTCGATGAATAAACGATTGCTAGTAAAAGAATGGGGTTCCCAACGACTCATTCAGATCGCGGTGTTAATCAGCTTTGTTGGGGCTGTTCAGGTGTACTTTTACCAAGACAGCCTTTGGTTTCTACTAGGAATGGCTGCTGTGGTTGTAGGGTTTGGTATGGCAAGTCCTAATATATTCAGTACGGCGTTGGTCAATTATAAACAGCAAGCAGGCACGGCAGGGGCGGTTCTAGGATTGTTTTATTACTGTTTAATTGGTGGGGGACTAGGGCTTGCTGGTGAGATTGGTAACTTAGGGGTAGTGCTAATAGGAATGTCGTTATTGGCAAGTACCATGTTGATGTCTCGTGATTAACCTATTTTGAGAGTGTTAACCTTGTGAATAATAAAGAGAGGCGATCATTGCTTCTCTTTTTTTTGGTCTAAATCGCTGATGAGTAGAAATGAATACTATATCTAAAAGGTGGATGGCAAGTTGTCGACACATCGATTTCTAATAATTGTAGGGTAAGTAAGGGTTTGTTGAGCCTCTCCTAGGTTAATTCATTTATTAACAGTTGGTTAAATCATTATTTGCGTGTTTTCTAACAAACTTTATCGTCTATAAAAAATACTACCTTAGTCTAAATTGTCGACAATCTACTTGATTGTCGACAATTCGATCGTGTATTTTATGTTCATGTTATGAAATTGTTGACAGTTAGGGTCGGCAATCAGAAGTGAGCAGCGTGAATATGAATACTGCGATAAAAGACCTCACCTTAAGTGCAAACACGAAAACACGTGTGAGCGACAAAGAAAACACCAAGTCGGAAAATCTGACTGAGTACCTCGTTGAGGCGATTGTTAACGGTGAATTAGCTCCGGGCAGTAAGATCTCGGAACCTGAATTGGCTAAACGCTTTGAGGTAAGCCGAGGTCCATTACGTGAAGCGATAATGCGTGTTGAAGGACTTGGCCTGATAGAACGTATTCCACATGTCGGCGCTCGAGTTATTACTTTTTCGGCAGACAAACTGCTAGAGCTTTACGCGGTGCGAGAGGCATTGGAAGGCATGGCGGCTCGCTTGGCAGCGCGACATATCACGCAAGAAGAGCTTATCGGGCTTGAAGGATTATTGTCGACACACTCAAAGCACATCGATGAAGTCGAAGGTTCTTCTTACTTTCATCAACATGGGGATTTTGATTTCCATTACCGCATTATCAAAGCGAGTCGTAACAGCAAACTCATTTCGCTGCTGTGTGATGAGCTTTATCACCTATTACGCATGTATCGCTATCAATCGCCTAGGGCTCAGTCTCGACCAAAAGAGGCGCTCGATGAACATAAATATATTCTACAAGCAATTCGTAACCGTGATGAAGAGCTAGCAGAAATGCTAATGCGACGACACATCTCGGGTAGCCGATTGCTTATAGAGCAACAAATTCAATCCAAAGATCTTGATTAAGCGGCCATTGGAATCTGTCAGCGGATCAGTGCTGGCGATAACCAAAAGCCGTAAGTCTTAAAGATTAGCTAGAAATAAACAATTAACAGGGAGCGTCATTATGAAGTTATCAGCAGGAGCTAAGTTCCGACAAGCTGTGCAAGACAACGACCCATTGCAGATCGTCGGTACGGTGAATCCGTATTGCGCGATGATGGCAAAGAACTTAGGGCATCAGGCGATCTATTTGTCGGGTGGAGGTATCGCCAATGCGTCTTATGGTTTGCCTGATTTAGGTATTACGACATTGAACGATGTGTTGGTGGATGTTGAACGTATTACCAACGCGTGTGATCTGCCATTGCTGGTGGATATCGATACGGGATTTGGTGGCGCATTCAATATTGCACGTACGATTCGCGCTATGGAGAAGGCAGGCGCAGCAGCAATTCACATGGAAGATCAAGTCGCTCAGAAACGCTGTGGTCATCGGCCAAATAAAGCGATTGTGAGCCAACAAGAGATGGTCGATAGAGTCAAAGCGGCAACCGATGCCAGAACCGATGACAGCTTTGTGATTATGGCTCGTACCGATGCATTGGCGGTTGAAGGCATTGATAGTGCGATTGAACGAGCGATAGCTTGTGTTGAAGCGGGCGCGGACATGATTTTCCCTGAGGCGATGAATCAGCTCGACCAGTACGTGAAGTTCTCGGCAGCGCTGAAATCAGCAACGGGTAAGCACGTGCCTATCTTGGCTAACATAACTGAGTTTGGCCAAACACCACTCTACAACTGTAACGAGTTAGCCCAATCAAGTGTCGACATGGTGCTTTATCCATTGAGTGCGTTCCGTGCGATGAACAAAGCGGCGGAGAATGTTTACAAGCACTTGTTAGTTGAAGGCAATCAAGAAGCTCTGTTGGATTCAATGCAAACCCGTAAAGAGCTTTACGAACACCTGAATTACCACGACTACGAGAACAAGCTTGATCAGTTGTTTTCAAGCGAAGGGTAAACCAGTTTCAATTAATCAAAAATCAACTTAATCCAATAACGTGAAATGGTTAGTCGCCATATCCAGTACCGATGATAAAGATCATCGGACATATAAACAGGCAGCACCAAAGAGTGCAGGCGGCTAACACAGAAAAGGAGTTCAACATGTCTGTATCTTTGAGTGATAAAGCAACTGTCGAAAAGGCTTCTACAGAAAACCAACAACAAAGCGAAAAAACAGCCAGCACACCTGCAATCGGTGGTGCTGGTCTACGTGGTCAGAGTGCGGGAACCACGGCGCTATGTACGGTAGGAAAATCAGGAACTGGTTTAACCTACCGTGGTTATGATATTACCGACCTTGCTAATCATGCTCAGTTCGAAGAAGTGGCGCATCTGCTACTAAGAGGTCATTTACCCAGTGAAAAAGAGCTTGATGATTACAAAACATTGTTGGTTGGTCTGCGCGGCTTGCCTCAACCTTTGAAAGTAGCATTAGAGCTTATCCCTGCTGACGCTCATCCAATGGATGTGATGAGAACGGGCTGTTCAATGTTGGGTAACTTAGAGCAAGAATCGGACTTCTCTGAGCAACTATCAGCAACAGAACGTATGCTTGCACTTTTTCCTGCGATTATTTGTTACTGGTATCGCTTTAGCCATGATGGCGTGCGCATTGATACTGAAGATCAAAGTGAAGCATGTTTGGGTGGCTACTTCTTGAAAATGCTAACGGATAAAGCACCGAGTGAACTTCACAAGAAGGTGATGCACTGCTCGCTAACCCTTTACGCGGAACATGAGTTTAATGCTTCGACTTTTGCCGCTCGTGTGTGTGCATCAACGCTGTCGGATATCCACTCTTGTGTCACCGCAGCGATTGGTACGTTGAGAGGCCCTTTGCATGGCGGTGCGAATGAAGCGGCGATGGAAATGATCCAAGATTGGCAAACCGCCGATGAAGCGGAAACGAACATCATGAATATGCTTGCTAACAAAGATAAGATCATGGGCTTCGGTCATGCCATTTATCGTGAAAGCGATCCACGAAATGCTCTAATCAAGCGTTGGTCAAAAGAGCTTGCTCAAGAGGTGGGAGATAAACAGCTTTATGCCGTTTCTGAGCGTGTTGAAGCTGTAATGAAGCGCGAGAAAGGGCTGTTCTGTAATGCTGACTTCTTCCACGCATCGGCATATCACTTCATGGACATCCCAACCAAACTGTTTACTCCTATCTTCGTGATGAGCCGCCTTACTGGTTGGACGGCACACGTATTCGAGCAAAGAGAAAACAATCGAATTATTCGTCCAAGTGCAGACTACACCGGGCCAGAGCATCAAGACTGGCTACCAATCCATTTACGTTAGTCCTCTATATCGAGCCGACTTATATCTCGAGGTGACTTTCTCTTCATGTGATAAGGCCTCGAGAACCAACGAATAGAATTTGACAGATAATGGTGGATGTATGTCTGATGTAAAACTTGAAAGAAACCAAGAGCTTGATGAAAACAAGTATCGAAAGGTTCTACCGGGAACGGGCTTAGAATATTTCGACGCTTGCGAAGCGGTAGAAGCAATATCCCCAGGTGCTTACAAAACCTTGCCTTATACGTCGAGAGTATTAGCAGAGCAATTAGTAAGACGCTGTGATCCTGAAACCCTTGAAGACAGCTTAAAACAGATCATTGAACGCAAGAGCGACTTAGATTTTCCTTGGTATCCTGCGCGCGTGGTGTGTCATGACATTCTAGGTCAAACAGCTTTGGTTGATTTGGCTGGATTAAGAGACGCGATTGCCGACCAAGGCGGAGACCCTGCCAAGGTGAATCCCGTTGTCGAAACTCAATTGATTGTTGACCATTCGCTGGCAGTGGAACACGCGGGTTTTGATAGCGAAGCGTTTGATAAAAACCGAGCGATTGAAGATCGCAGAAACGAAGACCGTTTTCACTTTATAGAATGGTGTAAAACCGCGTTTAAGAACGTGAGTGTGATTCCTGCGGGGAACGGGATCATGCACCAGATTAACTTGGAGAAAATGTCTCCGGTTATTCAATCCAAAGAAGGTATCGCTTTCCCTGATACTTGTGTCGGCACCGACAGTCATACTCCTCATGTTGATGCTCTGGGTGTTATTGCAATAGGTGTAGGTGGTTTGGAAGCTGAGACTGTGATGCTCGGTCGTCCGTCTATGATGCGTTTGCCAGACATCGTGGGCGTTAAACTGACGGGTCAACGACAAGAAGGGATAACCGCAACGGATATTGTGCTTGCGATTACTGAGTTCCTTCGAAATGAAAAAGTGGTTTCTAGTTACTTAGAGTTCTTTGGTGAAGGTGCTCGTGCACTGACTATTGGCGACCGCGCCACTATATCGAATATGACACCAGAATACGGCGCGACAGCAGGTATGTTCTATATCGATGAACAGACCATACAATACCTAAAGCTGACAGGACGCGAGCCTGAACAGGTTGAGTTAGTTGAGCTATACGCTAAGCAAACTGGCTTATGGGCCGATGATTTAGATTCCGCTCAGTACGAACGTGTGCTTGAGTTTGATTTGTCTAAAGTTGAGCGCAACCTTGCAGGGCCATCCAATCCCCATCGTCGTTTACCAACCAGTGAACTTACCAAACAAGGCATTAGCCAATCATTGTGGAAAGAACAACATTCGGCGAAATATAGCGATGAACAAATGCCCGATGGTGCTGTGATTATTGCTGCAATTACTTCTTGTACAAACACCAGTAATCCAAGAAACGTGGTCGCCGCAGCATTGGTGGCCAAGAAAGCCAATCAGCTTGGATTAGTTCGTAAGCCGTGGGTGAAAACGTCATTTGCTCCAGGTTCTAAAGTTGCCAAGCTCTATCTCGAGTCGGCAGGTTTGCTTCCTGAGCTGGAACAATTAGGCTTCGGTATCGTCGGTTATGCGTGTACTACCTGTAACGGAATGAGTGGGGCGTTGGATCCTAAAATCCAACAAGAGATCATCGACCGCGACCTGTATTCAACCGCGGTGTTATCGGGGAATCGAAACTTTGATGGTCGAATCCACCCTTATGCCAAACAAGCGTTTTTAGCCTCACCGCCATTGGTGGTTGCTTACGCGTTGGCTGGCACGATTCGCTTTGATATCGAGAAAGACAGCTTAGGCACCGACAACAATGGTAAGCCAATCTACTTAAGTGATTTATGGCCGAGTGATGCCGAGATCGATGCCGTTGTCGGTGAGCACGTTAAGCCTCAGCAATTCCAACAAATCTACGTGAAAATGTTCCAGCCAGATGAGGATCAGGTGACGACTGAACCGCTTTATGACTGGCGACCTCAAAGTACCTATATTCGCAGACCACCTTATTGGGAAGGTGCTCTTGCGGGAGAACGAAGCCTATCTGGTATGAGACCTTTAGCGATTCTGGGTGACAACATCACCACAGATCACTTATCCCCTTCAAATGCGATTCTCGCTTCGAGCGCTGCGGGGGAATACCTCACCAAAATGGAAGTGCCCGAAGAGGACTTTAACTCTTACGCGACCCATCGAGGCGATCACTTAACCGCGCAACGAGCAACATTCGCCAACCCTAAGCTGTTTAACGAAATGGTGAAGGACGCTGGAGAAGTCGTGCAAGGTTCATTAGCAAGAGTTGAACCTGAAGGTCAAGTTACGCGAATGTGGGAAGCGATTGAAACCTACATGAATCGTAAACAACCCTTGATTGTCGTTGCTGGTGCCGATTATGGACAAGGTTCATCACGTGACTGGGCAGCCAAAGGTGTACGTCTAGCGGGTGTTGAAGTGATTGTTGCTGAAGGGTTTGAACGAATTCACAGAACCAACTTGGTTGGCATGGGTGTTCTGCCTCTGCAATTCAAAGCGGGGACCAATCGCAATACCTTACAACTCGATGGCACCGAGCTTTACGATGTTTACGGCGATATTGAAGCGGGTTCTGATTTGGCTCTAGTGATCACTCGTAAAAACGGTGAAAAGCTTGATGTGCCAGTAACCTGTCGATTAGACACCGCTGACGAAGTGAATGTGTACAGCGCTGGTGGCGTATTGCAACGTTTCGCTAAAGACTTTCTCGCCCAGTAGGAGCTAGTTATGAACATCAAACAGATAAAAGTGCCTGCGACCTATATGCGAGGCGGGACGAGCAAAGGCATTTTCTTCAACCTAAGTGATTTGCCTGAATCAGCGCAAGTTGCTGGAGAGTCGAGAGATAAGTTGTTGCTGAGAGTAATTGGCAGTCCAGATCCTTATGGTAAACAAACAGATGGTATGGGTGGTGCAACTTCGAGTACCAGCAAAACTGTGATTGTTTCGAAGAGCAGCAAAGCTGATCACGATGTTGATTATCTCTTCGGTCAAGTTGCGATAGATAAGCCGTTCGTTGATTGGAGCGGTAACTGCGGTAATTTGTCTGCTGCAGTGGGCCCATTTGCTATTCATGGTGGATTGGTTAATTCGAATCGTATTCCAGAAAACGGCGTGGTCGAGGTGCGAGTGTGGCAAGTGAATATAGAAAAAACCATCATTGTTCACGTGCCTATCGTTAAAGGTGAAGTACAAGAGTTAGGTGATTTTGAACTCGATGGTGTCACTTTCACCGCCGCTGAGATCCAAGTTGATTTTCTAGACCCCGCCGATGCGAGTGGCTCTATGTTCCCAACAGGGAATGTTGTCGATTTTTTAGATGTTCCCGATCTGGGTTGCATCAAAGCGACATACATTAATGCTGGGATACCCACCATTTTTGTTGATGCTGAATCGGTTGGTTACCAAGGCACTGAACTTCAATCAGATATCAATAGTGATACCAAAGCCTTGGCTCTGTTTGAATCCATACGAGCACATGGTGCAGTAGCGATGGGTCTTATCGATTCTTTAGAACAAGCTGAATCACGTCAACATACACCTAAAGTCGCGTTTGTTGCTAAGCCTCAAGCGTACCAAGCCTCCAGTGGTAAATCGGTTGCTGTCGAAGATACTGACCTTCTGGTGCGTGCTTTGTCTATGGGACAACTGCATCACGCCATGATGGGTACGGCAGCGGTCGCCATTGCTTCAGCGGCGAGTGTGCCAGGTACGTTAGTGAACTTGGCAGTCGGTGAGGGTTCCCGAGATTTTGTTACCTTTGGTCATCCATCAGGAACCTTAAAAGTGGGTGCTAAAGCTATTCAGACGGAAAGCGGGTGGAAAATAGAACGGGCAATTATGAGTCGTAGTGCCCGAGTGATCATGGAAGGTGCCATTCGAGTGCCTTTTCCTAAGTAAAGCGATTGTCGTGAACGGTTAAATGTTCACGAGCACAACGCTGAGAAAAGAGTGCAATCAAGTGCTACTGCCAAAAGCTAGGCGCTTGGACTAATGGATAAATCATGGAGGAGGCACTATGTCTGCTACGAATCGAATGAACAGAAAAACAGACTATATCACCGAGTATCAATGGGCTAGGGAAGACCCCAATTCGTTCTGGGAAACACAAGCACAAGCGATAGATTGGTTTGAACCACCAAAAACGATATTACAAACTGACGATAACGGTATTGAACGTTGGTTTCCTGATGGGGTGATGAACACCTGCTGGCTCGCGCTGGATTACCATTGTGAAAATGGGCGAGGTAGCAATACCGCGCTGATTTACGACTCTCCAGTTACAGGAACTCAATCCTCGTACACTTACAATCAATTGCGTGAACAAGTGGCTAAAGTCGCAGGTATGTTAGCCACGCAAGGCGTTACCAAAGGTGATCGTGTGGTGATCTACATGCCAATGATTCCTGAAGCTGCCATGGCAATGCTAGCCTGTGCACGACTAGGCGCGGTGCATTCGGTGGTGTTTGGTGGTTTTGCTCCTCATGAGCTTGCCGTTCGTATCGAAGATGCTGAACCGAAGGTGTTGATTACTGCATCCTGCGGTGTCGAGATAAATAAAGTTCTGCCATATAAGCCGATGGTCGACAGGGCGATCATGGACAGTCGTTGGAAGCCTGAGAAAGTCGTGGTATTCCAAAGAGAGCAGTCTCTAGCCGAATTGAACAACGAACGTGATGTACTTTGGCAACAAGCGGTTGAGGATGCTTTGCCTCACGTATGTGTGCCTGTTCTAGCGACTGACCCACTATATATCTTGTATACATCAGGGACGACGGGTAAGCCAAAAGGCGTGGTGCGCGATAATGGTGGTCATGCGGTTGCGATGAAATACTCGATGAGCACTATTTACGATATGCCGCAAGATGGTGTGTTTTGGGCAGCTTCTGATGTCGGTTGGGTAGTGGGGCATTCCTACATTGTGTATGCGCCATTGATTCATGGCTGTACGACCATTTTGTTTGAAGGCAAGCCAGTACGAACGCCAGATCCCGGCGCATTCTGGCGTGTGTGTGAAGAGTACAAGGTCGATGTATTGTTTTCTGCGCCAACAGCGTTTAGGGCAATCAAGAAAGAAGATCCCGAAGGCGAGTTGCTCACCAAGTATGATTTATCATCGCTCAAGTCGATTTTTATGGCTGGCGAGCGTTTAGACCCTCCAACATTGGATTGGGTTGAGTCTCATACCAATAAACCAGTTATCGATCATTGGTGGCAAACCGAAACAGGTTGGGCCATTTCCGCCAATCCAACAGGGTTAGAATCTTTACCAGTGAAAGCGGGCTCTTCAACCAAGCCAGTACCCGGTTACCAAGTGGAGATCCTCAATGAGTTGGGTGAAATCGCACAAACGAATCAACAAGGGTTTGTGGCACTTAAACGACCATTGCCGCCTGGTTGTTTACCCACGGTATGGCGCAATCATGATCGGTTTGAATCCGGCTATTTGAGTCAGTTCCCGGGCTATTATGTTTCTGGGGACGGTGGCTATCTTGATGAAGATGGGTATCTATTTATCATGGGCCGTATCGACGATGTGATAAACGTAGCGGGACACCGTCTGTCGACGGGAGAAATGGAAGAGATCGTGGGTGGTCACCCAGCCATTGCAGAATGTGCGGTAGTCGGTATTCACGATGACTTAAAAGGGCAGTTACCTCTTGGTTTCGTTGTGCTGAAAGATGGCGTAAAAGTCGATGGTATTGAGTTGCAAGCGGAGTTGGTTGGCAAGGTTCGTAATGAGATTGGCGCGGTAGCTTGTTTTAAGCAAGCCTTGGTTGTTGAGAGACTACCCAAGACACGTTCAGGTAAGATCTTACGCAGAACTATCCGACAGATCGCAGAAGGTGAGCAATATGTGGTGCCTTCGACGATTGACGACCCTACCAGCTTAACTGAAATTGCTGAAAAGCTCGGCAAATAGACGTCGCAGTTTAGGTAGTATAATCTTCGGCTGGTTGATTTATACATAAGCCAGCGTGATGGTTTACCTAAACTCTACTTTATTCATCCGCTTATCCATTGCGTTTACTATGACCTCATTATGAATCCCACATATTGAGGTCTTTTTTATGCGAGCTTACTTTTGGTTGATTGCTTTACTGGTCAGTGGTGCTGCTAGTGCCAGTATTTCAAAGGATGAAGCGAGTAGAGCGTTGTTAGAGCCATTGAGTCATCCCAAGATATTTAAATGTGTGTCCAAGACTGGCGTCGATCTCTATCAAGCAGTTTTTGATATGGGCGTGGGGTATGAAGCCAACCCGATTAACTCGAAGATGATCGTTAATTCAAGGAAAGGTCGCTACGAATATCAAATCTTAGGCGCGGTAAGGTCTGAAAGAGCCGGTGAAATTGTCGTGTTGACTCGTCATGTGGGAGACGGTGTCAAAGTAGCCGCTATGATTGATGACGAAAATGGCAAGATACTGGGGATCGGCGATAAAAATCATTATCGAGATTGCGGTGTTAGGCCACCACCTAGCGCAGAAAATATGCAAAACTTTTGGTCCAAAGGCTAAGAGCGACATGTGAAATACAAAAATTATTGAGAAAGCTAGATTGAGGAGACCTTATTGGTCGCCTTTTTTGTTTGTCAGGCTAAGGCGAGCTCAAAGATATATATCAATAAGCACTTATGCGATGGTTGAATGATACATAACTGAACATGATGTATCGTCTAAACGTGGCTTTATTTATCTCATTAACGGTTCTGCTTAAGATGGCTCTACTCCAAACGAAGAACTAAGCGAGACTCCTATGAAATTCACTAAACCTTTTCTTTTAGCGACACTGATTGTGACTCTTTCTGGTTGCGCATCACCAGCAATGGATAACGAAAATGAGAATGCTGCACGTAATCGTGGTGCTGTGGGTGGTGCTTTATTAGGAGCGACAGCAGGCGCTCTAACTGGAGATGCGGGCTTAGCCGCGAAGGGTGCTGCATTGGGTGGTGTGACTGGTGGTGTTGCTGGTTCAATGAAAGATACGGATGATGCAAGAAACGCACAACGAACCCAAGTTACTGCTGATGGTCTAGCGCAAGACAATCGCACCGATGCAGAAAAGCGAGTTGCTGAAGTAGAGGCTGAAATTAAGCTTATTGAACTAGAACAACAGCTTGCTGATCTCAAAGAAGAGAAAGAGGACAATGGTGCATAAAGCTGAAGCTACAGCAAAAGCTAATGCCTAGATATTCGTTTAATTCAAAATAATTCAAACAGAATGGCCACGTAATGTGGCCGTTTTTGTATCTAAAATACGCACTTCAAACAATGAATTAATTCAATAACTTGTATAGATACTCACGCCAAGTAAACTAGACTCAGTTTAGATATTAATTTGGTTTGAGAAGCGCAATAGTCATGAATGTCATCTTAAGGGCCGCAAAGCACGCGGATTTGGAACAACTTAACGAGTTAATGTTCGATCTCCACCATCACCACCACCTTGCAAGCCCAGAGCACTTTAAAACGGCAGAAGAGATTGAGCAGGAAAAAAGCATTGCACGTTACTTAGATGATCCTGAATGCTTAGTCTACGTGGCATTAAAAGGTGAACTAATTGTTGGCTTTATCTCCGGACATTTTTGTGAGCTTATCTCAACGGTGAGTAAACCGGTGCCGATGGGGAGTGTCGATGAACTGTTTGTCTTACCTGATTATCGAAAAGAATCAATTGCTGAAAAGTTGTTTAACAAAGTTGAAAGTACTTTTGATGATTATGGCGTTGAACAAGTCTTTGTAGAGGTTTGGGACTTTAATTCACCTGCCAAGGACTTCTATCAAAAAATGGGGTTCACACCTCACATTCAATGGATGAGGAAGGCTTTGCACAAAACGTAGGCAGCGATTTTGTGCGTGTTTGATTACAATAGACTCGTGTATTAGCAGTCTTAAATTTCTTCTATTATTTTTTAGGTAAACTCGTTGGCTATTCGATATTTATTAGTTTTCATATTATCTCTTTTGAGTACTACTTCCGCTTGGGCAAGCAACACTTTGCCCGATCATATCGCGGGCGCTTTGTGTGTAGTACGTGCTGATAACCAAATCGTGTTGGTTGATGAGTTGATCACAGGTCAATTGTCTCTACCGGGAGGCACTGTTGTTTCAGGTGAGCCGCCAGCAGTCGCGGCGCAACGTGAAACGTGGGAAGAGGCGGGTTTGTCGGTAACGGTCGGTGATGTACTGGGTTATACCGACAGTGCCGTCGTGTTTGATTGTATTTCTGACTCTGAAGTGATCAGCTACAAGGCTCGGAATGAATTAGGTGGCTTTGAGTTGCCGATTTGGTTTGCGCCTCATTACGGCGTGGAAGTCAGCCGTGCGATGTTACTTCCTCCTACTGAATTGCAAGATCACCAATACCGCTACCCAGAACAGTGGTCTGAGATTAACGAGCTGTTTTTATCTGCGACAGATCAACCTGTGACGTATGTGACTGAGCTGGTGGGCGCGGCACCCCAAGTCCATCAAGTTGAACTAAATTGGATTGTGTCGCTTCAAAACGTGTTCGATAAGATGCCAAGCTTGTTTGCGAATACTGTACTTTTAACTGACTCGTTAGCGAAGCCTTGGGTTTTCATCGTGATATTGCCGCTAATTGCTTGGCATTTTGGCCGTAACTTCGCGTTAAAGTTTGGCTTCACTTTGATTTCGGTGACACTGCTCACTTTAATCGCCCACCAAGGGTTTGGTTTTCCACGTCCGCATGCTTACTTGCCAACATTGAAACTAGTGATGAGCAGTGGGTATAGCTTTCCAAGTTTATTGGCTGGCTTATGGGTGAGTTTAACCTTGTTAGTCTTTTGGAAACTAAAGCGCCTCTTGGAGCAAAAATCGATTTTGATTGTGCTCACTGGCCTACTGTGGATCATGCTATTTAAGTCTTATTCAGGCAGTGCGTTCTTTAGTGATGTCATAATGGGAGGCGTATTGGGCGCGTTAACGACTTGGCACATCGTGAGATTAGATGCGAAACCTGATGTTGATATTAGTGCCTTGTTAAGCTCTAAAGGTGTCTGGTGGGCATTGTGCTTACTGTCGATTGTTCTCACGGTTATATGGCCTCTGCCAACATTTTCTTTCTGGGTGGCAATTTTGATGACGATTGCATGCTTAGTAACGTTAACGGACTCGAAGCCTTTGGTCGGCCACTTCTCATTCAAGATTGTATTTGGAGTGATGGCGATGTTGTTAGCGGGGAATCTGCTGATTAGCTGGGCTGGAAGTTTCGTCTCATTCAGTGGCATCGCTTCATTTATTGTTGAGACCTTACGTTTCCCAATCTTGATTCTATTTGGTGTCGTGGCGTTTCGTCTGCCATGGAAAAGAGAGTTGGCGAACCGACGAACATAAAATCAAAAAAGGCTGTGCAGTGCACAGCCTTTGTCATTTGTGAAACAAGCAAAAAGTAATTCTCACTCGAGCCTATTGACCGTTTACGAGTTGAAGATAAACTTTTCAATCGCGACGGCGACTCCGTGGTCGTCGTTGGCCGCTGTGATGTGATCCGCCAGTTTCTTGGTTTCTTCCATTGCGTTTTCCATCGCAATACCCATGCCCGCGTATTCAAGCATATGGTGATCGTTTTCAGCATCGCCCATGCAGATCACTTCTTTCGCTGTAATCCCCAAATGTTTAGCGATTGCTTCAATACCGACACCCTTGTTTGAATTTGGGTTTAAGAACTCTAAGAAGAATGGTGCACTTTGCACGATAGTAAACTGAGTCTTAAGTTCTTGTGGCAACTTGCTGATGATTTCGGTCAGCTTGCTTGGTTCCGCGACAATCATTGTTTTGATAATTTCATGGTCGTCTTCTAGTTGAGAAAAGTCGAGCTCGGTAATCTTTAAGCCGTTAATACGCGCTTCAATAGCGGTGTACTCATTGTTTTCAGGTGTTATTAAGCCATGAACCTTGCTGAAGGCATGCACATAACCACCTAGCTCTTGTGCTAATGCAGCAATCTGTTTCGCGGCTTTACCATTGCTAATCTCGCTGTGAATGATCTCTTTTGTCGATACATTCTGAACCACAGAGCCGTTGTAGAAGAGTACAAAGTCATCTTCGCCGTTGATTGAAAGCTCGTCTAACTTACTCTGCATGCCTTCTAAAGGACGACCAGAAGCCAGAACCACTTTCACACCTGCAGCGCGAGCTTTAGCTATCGCGTCTTTGTTCTCTTGAGAAATCACTTTTTCACTGTTAAGTAGTGTGCCATCCATATCAAGAGCAATCAGTTTGTACATGTTGTTCCTTACGAAAAAATTAAAAGCTAACGAAATCTAATGGGCGAAAGGATAAGGGAACTTGAAAGTTCAGGCTAGGGCTTTGATCAACTCATTTATCAGTACTCATTTGTTTGACCAAAAGGGGCAAGTGCTTTAAGGTCTGCGGTTGATTAATTTCATCAAATGATTGAGCTGAGGGTAAGTTGTACAAGATTAATGAAATGTTTGAAACCATCCAGGGCGAGGGCGTATTTACCGGCGTTCCTGCTGTTTTTGTTCGACTGCAAATTTGCCCTGTAGGCTGTTCTTGGTGTGATACCAAACAGACTTGGGAAGCGTTGCCGGAAGATGAAACGAGCCTTGGTGATATTATGGTTAAGACAGAGGATTCACCGACTTGGTCTGCAATTGATGCGCAAGGAATCGTGAATGAATATATCAAGCAAGGTTACACCGCGAAGCACATTGTGATTACTGGTGGTGAGCCGTGCATCTATGATCTTGTCCCTCTTACTGAAGCATTTGAGCAGCACGGTTGTCGCTGTCAGATTGAGACCAGCGGAACATCAGAAGTAAAAGCCACACTGGATACTTGGGTTACGGTGTCACCAAAAATCGCAATGAAAGCCAAATTGGATATCCTTGATAGCGCACTCGTTCGTGCGAATGAAATTAAGCATCCAGTAGGCACAAGCAAAGACATCGAACAACTTGACGGTTTATTGGAGCGAGCTGCGGTTGCTAGCGACACTGTTATCGCTCTGCAACCAATCAGCCAAAAAGACCGCGCTACTCAGCTTTGTATTGATACCTGCATTGAGCGTAATTGGCGCTTATCAATACAAACTCACAAATATTTGAGCATCGCATAGGTTGCATTTGTTTACTGGCCTAGATAAGTCGCTAGTAGAAGATTCTCGTAAGGATTTAAGATGAAAAAAGCAGTGGTAGTATTCAGTGGTGGTCAAGACTCAACAACGTGTCTTGTTCAAGCTTTAAAAGAGTATGATGAAGTTCATGCGATTACGTTTGATTATGGTCAGCGCCATAGACTCGAGATTGAAGTGGCTGAGTCGTTGTCAAAAGATCTTGGTGTGAAAGCACACAAAGTGATGGATGTGACTCTGTTGAATGAACTGGCTATCAGCTCTCTGACTCGCGACGATATCCCTGTGTCTCATGAGCTACAAGAGAATGGACTACCAAACTCTTTTGTTCCTGGTCGTAATATTCTGTTCTTAACTTTGGCGGGTATTTACGCTTACCAAATCGGTGCAAATACCGTAATCACGGGCGTGTGTGAAACTGATTTCTCAGGCTACCCTGATTGTCGTAATAACTTTGTGAAAGCGATGAACTCTGCGCTTGTACAAGGTATGGACAAGCCGCTTGATATTAAAACACCGTTAATGTGGTTAAACAAGGCTGAGACATGGGCGTTAGCAGACCAGTACTCAGCACTTGAGCTTGTTAGAAACAAAACACTGACTTGTTACAACGGCATTGTTGGTGATGGTTGTGGCGATTGCCCGGCATGTGAACTGCGTAAAGTTGGCCTTAACGACTACCTAGGTGATCGCGAGGGTATTATGGCTGATTTGGTTCGTAAACAGGCTGAGAATAAATAACATCAGGTGAGTCTATTGGGTCGTTATAAGCATCGATGATGCAGTTTCGACCATTACTCTTCGCTTGATAAAGTGCTTGGTCAAGAACCGAGTATAAGTCATCAAAGTCACTTAATGCGTTTGAGGTTGCTAGATAAGCAAAACTCGCGGTTACATTAAGTGGCTTTTTGCTTTCTGATAAGAAAACTGCACTCGAAATAGCATAATGTAACTCCTCTACACGCTCTTGTACTTCAGCTGGTTTTGTATCAGTAAGCATAATCAGAAATTCTTCGCCGCCTAAGCGCCCGAACAGCTCACCTTTAATTAAATGTTGTCTTATTTGCTGACTTATATGAACGAGTGCTCTATCACCAGTAGGGTGGCCATATTGGTCATTAATTTTCTTGAATTTATCTAGATCGAGCAAAACGAGAACATGTTGTTTTTCTGTTCCTTTGCAGGCTTTGATACGCTTGATTCTTCGTATTATCTCGGTCCGACTATACGCCTTTGTCATGGCATCGATTGCTGCTTTTGCACGAATGGCCTTATTTGTGAAGATCATAAAGCTAGCCGCACACAGCAATAGAATAACAATCATGTTATACACCACCCTTTGATGTTCCATCTTTTCGATTTGAAGTCGGTCTAAATTTGCTTGATGTCTCAGGAAAGAACTCTCTAGTTCTTTTTCGTACCTAGCATGAGCTAGATCTAGTGCTTCAAAAGCCAACCTGTTATCTATATCTCGGGTTTCGAACTGTATTAAGGAGTATCGCTGATAGAAATAGAAAGCTTGCTTGTAATCGCTGAGTGTCTGATGAATATCAGATAGTTGAAGTAGTGCTTGAGCGGTGTACTTATGTCTTGTGACTTGTTCGGATAGCTCCAAAGCTTGTTGTGCATAATTGAGCGCTTCCGTTTTAAGTTTTTGGTCTTCGAACATATCGCTGATTGCTAAGAAAGCATTGATTCGAATGACATCGTTGTTTAGCTTGCTTGAAGCCGATAGAGACTCTACTAGGTAGTCTCTCGCCAAATCATAGTTCTTCGTCTGCGTGTATGCTTTTCCTAAACCAAGAGTTGTTAGCGCAATGCCGTAGCTATGAGATGATGTAGTCAACAGTGCTTTTGCTTTTTGAAAGTGATTAATTGCTAGGTCACTTTGTCCTTGATTAAGGTAAAGATCTGCAAGGCTATGATGAACTTGTGCTTTCATCAAATCAGAAGCATCCGATCTCAGAGCGAGTGCTTCTATGAGGTACTCTGCCGATTTATCATATTGCTTTAACTCTTTGAGCAAATTACCCACATCGTTATAGATCCCCGAAATATCGTGTCCTTGTGGGAACACGCTTATCAGTGATAGGTAAGTATCTAGAGCGGCTTGATAGTCGCTGCGGAAATGGTGATTGTTAGCGATCACTCGATAAGTGCCAAATTTTGGTAATACAGGGTCAGCAATGTCATGTAAATCCGACTGAAGTGCAGAACAATAATAGTTCGCTTGATGATATTTAGCTTGCTCATTGAGAGAACGACATAATTGGTATTTTAATAATGCTCTACCTGTAACATCGTTGATTGATTGCATTTTTACTAATATGGACAAAAAGCCTTGCTGAGCTTCTTTGTACTGACCTTGTCCATCATTTACTAGGGCATTAATAAACGCTTGTTCTATCGCTTGGTAGTCACTGTCGTTTGAAGCGATTCCATAAAACGGTTGATCGCGCTGGCTCATGTATTGATATAGCAGTGCCGAAAGGTAGAGCTTATCCCCGTAGGTTGTTGAACTCGTGTAGCGTGTTTGCAGCATGTTCAATGCGCGCGAAGGGGAATGAGTTAGAGTCGAGAGATAGAGTGCGTTCCAATCAGCATTTGGAGTTGTGTGGGGAGCTAATGCCGAGGAGCTAATTGTTGGATAAGGTTCATGATCCAATGTTGATGCTTGGCTAAAAGAATAAAGATTGATGAAAAGCAGAAAGGCAATGAAAATGGAGTGAATCACGAGATAATATCAATCAGATAAAGAACGGTATTCTATTGATAGTTTGATATTGCTTCAATTTTTTTTGGCGAGTTAATGGTTTTTTATGTGAGGTAAATCTCTAATTCTCAATGGCTTATCATAGGTAACCGGTCGTACGCTATTGTACGACCGATCTTGGAAGCTAGATGTATAATTTCGCTAGATCAGAAGGCTCAAGTTCTTTACCTTCCAATGTTGCATTCCAGTTAGTACCAACAAGAACACCATCTTCAGCTAGGGTCAGTAACCAATCTTCTACAAAGATATCTAGTGGGATTTCTAATACTTCGAAGTCTGCCCACTCTTCAACGTTGTGAGTCTGAGCGTCCTCTTTTGAAGACCAGAACGGCATCACTTCACTGTTTTCGAATTCACTTGAGTCACATGCTAGCCAACCTTCTTCGTTGCGAAGGCCCCATACCAGTTTAGTTTCTTGTGTTTCAGAAACGAAAAGTTCTAGATTTGCTTGAGTATCAGCGGTTAGTTTGCTCATGAATAATTTCTCTATGTTGATAACAAGACAAGATTAACATTATACAAGGGGTAGGTATATGGCGATCAAGGAATTATAAGGATACTGAAACGCTTACCAAACGTTTCAGTATGGTTTGGGTGCGGTAGAATCTATTTGCCGATTTTAGTAAATATATGCCACTCTTCTTTGATGTTGCCTTTAAATCCGACAACAGAAGCTACAACTTTTCTGTTCAGTGCATGATTGGTTTCAGTGTCATTATCACGGAAGCCTGCATCTCCGTACCCTACGGTATAGACTCTTGATGGCGGGATACCATTGCTGATGAGCGCACGTCTTACATTGACCGCACGTTCTTCTGAGAGCTTGAGATTGTATTCGGCATTACCTACTTTACTAGCATAACCTTGCAATTGAATACTTGTGTTTTCGTAACGCTTTAGAAACGCAGCCATTTGACGAATTTGGCTCAGAAACACAGGTTTAATTTCTGCAGAGTCATTGGCAAATAAAATATGAAGATCTTTTTCTTCGCTAGACTCGAAATACGAGCCACAGCCATCATTATCTATTTCAGCGCCTATTTGTGTGTCTATACATAAATCGCGAGCGTTGATAACACCATCATTATCATCATCTTCGAGATCATAACTTTGTGTGGTGCTAGGAAGAGCACGATAAGTGAATTCATCATTTGTTTCAGCCATGATGTTGGCAGAAGCAACCACGAAGCATAGTGGGAGTATAGTTTTGAGAAGCTTCATTAATATTCTACCTTTTCATTCCATTCTTGTGGAGTCTCTACACGTAACCCTGTTAATAGGTTACCTGTAGCATTCATGACTCTATACTTTGCGTACTGTACATCGTACTTAGCGTCTAAAAATCCCTTACGTGCTTCGAAGAGTTCATTTTCAGTGTTAAGTAGATCGAGAAGGGTACGCTTACCAATTCGGTATTGTTTTTCATAAGAGATAACGGTGTCAGAAGCCGAGTCTACGTGATCCGACAAGAAATCTTTCTGCTGAACGGTTAAGTCAAGAGCGCTCCATGAAAGGCGTAAGCTTTCTTCTACATTGCGGTAAGTACTCTCACGTAGGTCTTTTGCTTTGTTGAGTTGATAAGCGGCACTTTCGGCACGGTCTTGATCGGCCCCACCGTTATAGAGATTGTACTTTAAGCGGAGCATCGCAGAAAATTCATCGCTGTTGCCTTTCGTACCACCTGCATCATCGCGCCACCTTTGAGCGGCTTCAAAAGAAACAGTTGGGTAGTTGGTACTCTTAGACTGTTTGTACTGGAACTTCGCTGAATCTACATCAGCCTGTGCAATTTTGATAACCGGGTGTTGGTTAAAGGCTTTTGCCAAAGCACCGTCGATCGTATAAGGAATAGAGCCTGCATCAGCACGTGGGTATACCAAGCCTAGTGGGGCTTGGCCAACAAGGCGTTTGAATTGAGTATGGGCATCAAATAAATTATTTTGAGCTGCCAGCAAATTACCGTGCGCTTTTGCAATACGAGCTTCTACCTGAGACATGTCTGCCGTAGATCCAATGCCTGAATCAACTCGTTTCTTGATATCTATATAGATATTTTTGTGCGTCGCCAGATTGTTTTCAGAAAGTGTAAGCACTTCATAAGCTTTAACTGAATCAAGATAGACTTTGGTTACTTGCAGTGCAATATCTTGAGCGCTAGATAGCAATTGATAACGGACAGACTCTGCATCAGCAGCGGTACGATCAATGTCGTTAGAAGTATTCGCGCCATCCCAAATGAGTTGTGTCAACGTAATTGCTGCTTCTTTACGCGTTAGATCTGTTGAGCTCGAATTCGTCGCCAAATCCGTATATTCGTAACCAATGCCACCGTCTAAATCTATACTCGGGCGGTAAGCTCCACCAGAAGCATCGTTAAGGTAACGTTGACTAACGTACTGGTTATATGCCGCTTTGATTTCAGGGTTACTTTCTAAAGTAAACGCGACGGCTTGCTCTAAGGTTTGCGCGCTAGCCGGTAAACTGAGTGCAATAGCCAACCCTAATGTAGTCGTTTTAATCCAGTTCAATTTCAATCTCCCAAAAATGGAGTATCACCTAAGTTTGTCGCTTTTAAGCTTGAATATATCAAATTTAGATGAACCGCCAAAAAAATAACGAATGCCCGATGAGCATTCGTAAATGGTTGTAAAGCTGTTAACCGATCATCGTACAGTTTAAGTTGATTCTGAGTACTTAAATTTGATTTGAGTGTTTGGGTTATCTTTCCCTAAGACAATAACTTATATGGAAGTTTTCGTCATCTTAATTATCACTCAGTGACCGTTATCATTCGTTTACATTGTAAGTTATTAAACATGCAATTCATAGCTAGGAATTATATGACATTAGATGTTATATTGTCACTAGATTATAAAATTGATGTCACTATTTTGACGTCGCAAACAGAAAATGAGCTTAGGGATTTATATGGACATGACAGTATTGAATGCGAGCGGTGCATTAGCATTAGGTCAACGCATTGTTATTTCGATAGATGGCACAATCAAGGTCCTAGAAGACGGCCAGCCATTACAAGCTGGGGATGTCGTTTTAGAATCCCAAAATGCAAATTCTGAATCTCAGATTTCAGTTAAGCGCTTTACGCCACAAGGAAAAGATGGCGATGAAGTCGATCTTGACCAAGATATTGAAAATATTTTTGCCGCTTTAGAAGAAGGGCAAGATCCTACAGAGTTAGGCGAAGAGTTCGCAACTGCAGCAGGTGTACGTGGATCGAGCTTAGTGAGCAGCGGGACAATTGAGCGTGATGGTGACGAAACCATCCCAGTTACCGAATTTGTAACAACAGGTTTCGAAGGCTTGGGTTTGTCTCGAACTCAAAGCTTGAGCTTGCTTGATCTGTTCCGATCAGTTGAAGTTGAGCCAACCGTAACTATTGAAGACAGCCAAATTATTAATGAAGGCTCAACAGCAATTTTCGAAGTAAGTCTAAGTAAAGCTGCGTCAGGCGATGTGAGCGTTACGCTAGAGACGTTATACGGAACGGCAACAGCGGACGACATCACAAGTGTTGTTGTGAAAGATGCCGCGGGTAACGTAGTGACACCAAACGCTGACGGTTCTTACACCGTGCCAGCGGGTGAAACTAAGTTAGTTGTTGAAGTCGCGACCAAAGACGACGGTACGTACGAAGGCGATGAGAAACTGAGCCTGAAAGTGACGGGTGCAACCGGCGTCACGGGTACGGGTACGGGTGAGCTAACCATTAAAGATGATGGCACCGGTCCTGTAGACCCAACCGATCCTACTCCGCCAGTGAATCCAGATGATCGCCCAAGTGTGAGCATCGAAGACAGCAAAGTTATTAACGAAGGTTCAACCGCGAGCTTCGATGTCAGCTTAAGCAAAGCTGCATCCATCGACGTCAGCGTAACGCTAGAAACCCTTTACGGCACAGCAACAGCGGACGACATCAACAGCGTTGTTGTGAAAGATGCCGCTGGTAACGTAGTGACACCGAACGCTGATGGCTCTTACACGGTGAAAGCGGGTGAAACCCAGCTGACTGTCGAAGTGGCGACCCAAGACGACGCGACGTACGAAGGCGACGAGAAACTGAGCCTGAAAGTGACGGGCGTGACGGGCGTTAACGGCACGGACACCAGTGACTTAACCATCACCGATGACGGCACCGGCCCGGTCGACCCAGGCACTCCAAACCCAGACGATCGCCCATCGGTGAGCATTACTGGTGGTGGTGACGTGAACGAAGGCGGCACCGCGAACTTCACTGTGAACTTGAGTGCGACAGCGGACACAGACGTGACTGTGCAGTTGACGTTAGATTACGACGAAGCCGAAGCGGCGGACATCAAATCGTATGAGTATGAAAGTGCACCGGGCGTGTGGAACGCGGTACCGGCGAACGGCATCTTGACCATCGCAGCGGGCGTGCAAAACGTGAACGTACGCGTAGTGACCGAGAACGATGACGTCTACGAAGGCAGCGAAAGCTTCAACGTCAACGTGGCGGGCGCGACCGGGACCATCACGGATCCAAATGCAGCGAAACAAAGCGCGACGCGACCATCAAAGACGATGGCACAACCGGTCCGGGCACCCCAGACAACGATAAACCAACC
>NZ_JBFRKT010000011.1:0-43804 GCF_041469545.1 Vibrio sp. 10N.286.49.C3 | reverse complement strand
GCTTATCCGAACGGCATTATAGCATGCGCTAGGTCTTTTATTATCTTTCTGATTAAAGGGCGGCGAAGATTAGTCGCCTAGCTTTAGCTCTTTTAAGATTTGGAATATTTCACGAGAAGACTTAGCCGGTTTATTTGCCGCTTTCTCTTTGTTAGCTTGACGAGCGAGCTGACGAAGACGTTGACGGTCAGCTTCCGGGTACATTTCCATAACGTCTGAAATGGCCGCATCGCCTTCTGCAACAACACGATCACGCAGTTGTTCTAGTTTGTGCAGTTCAACTGTTGCTTGAGAGTGTTTGTTGCGAATCTTATCTAAAGCCGCTTGAATTGGCTCTGGATCGACACTGCGCATTACTTTACCAATGTATTGAAGTTGACGGCGCTTCGCTTCATTTTTAAAGCGTTGTGCATCTTTAATCGCTTGTGCCAAATCTTCAGACAGCGGAAATTTGTCTAATACAGAAGGCTTTAATTCAACAAGCTCTTCTCCCAGCTTTTGCAGGGCGTCCATGTCCGTTTTCATTTCTGTCTTACTTACCCAGATGATTTCTTCTTCTGGTTCCCATGGGGCTTTTTGGTTTTTGCGAGCCATCTTTTCTGCCTATGTCACTATCTCAAACGAATATATTGCCTATTTTAGCAAGAATCTTGGGGAGAAAGCGAAATTCTTGTTATCCTACGTAATATTGACCTAAAAAATTAGAATAGATATGGATGTAAAACAGCAAGTCGCCCAACAACGAGTTGAGCTAGAAGCCGCAGTAGCTAAAGCGTTGGATATGGCATCAGTGAGTGCAGACGCCGCTGAGGTTGCTATTACTAAGTCAACGGGTTTAAGTGTTTCAACACGTATGTGTGAAGTGGAAAACGTTGAATTTAATAGTGATGGTGCTCTAGGTATTACTGTTTACCGCGGTCAGAAAAAAGGCAGCGCATCTACATCTGATCTGAGTGAGAAGGCAATTGCTCAAACAGTCGCGGCTGCGCTTGATATCGCTCAGTACACTTCTGAAGACCCGTTTGCTGGTCCTGCAGCAAAAGAATACATGGTAAAAGAAATTCCAGACTTGGATCTTTTCCACCCTGATGAACCAAACCCTGACTATGCCGCTGAGATTGCGATTGCAGCTGAGAAGCAAGCGCTAGCTTATAGCGATAAGATCAAGCAAAGTGATGGTGCAAGCTACGACAGCCATTATGGCGTTAAAGTTTATGGTAACAGCCATGGCTTACTAGCTAGCTACGCATCAAGCCGCCATAGCACGAGCTGCTGTGTGATTGGACAAGGCGCTAACGGTGAGATGGAGCGAGACTACAGCTATACCGTTGCACGTCACCGTGATGAGCTATGGACGCCTGAGCGCGTAGGTCAAGAAGCAGCAGAAAAGACAATTAGCCGTTTGGATGCGAAAAAGCTACCAACAGGCCAATACCCAATAATGTTTGCTAACGATGTCGCGACTGGCTTGATTGGCCACCTTGTGATGGCGATCAGTGGTGGTAACCTATACCGTAAGTCTTCGTTCTTATTGGATCACCTAGGTCAGAAAATTTTACCTGACTGGTTTAACATTTCTGAGCGCCCTCATATCTTACGTGGTTTGGCTTCAAGCCCATTCGATAGCGAAGGTGTGTTCACTCAAGATCGTGAAATCATCACTGATGGTGTGTTAGCAACTTACCTGCTAACTAGCTATGCCGCACGTAAAATGGATATGACACCAACAGGTCATGCTGGTGGTATTCATAACTGGTTTGTTAAATCAACGGGTCAAAACTTTGAGCAGATGCTAAAAGAGCTAGGCACCGGCTTCCTTGTGACTGAAGTAATGGGTCAAGGCGTTAATACCGTGACCGGTGATTATTCACGTGGCGCAGCAGGTTTCTGGGTTGAGAATGGAGAAATCCAATACCCAGTATCTGAAGTGACGATCGCGGGTAACCTAAAAGACATGTTCACTCAGATTGTTGCGGTTGGTAACGATGTTGAAACACGTTCACAAATTCAAACGGGTTCTATCTTGCTTGAGTCGATGAAAGTCGCGGGTGAGTAATTAAGTTAGCGCCAATATTATGAATTAAAAAAGGGAGCCGATGGCTCCCTTTTTGTTTTCTGTATTTCGCCAAAAATTCGCTAGCTACTCATGATAACTAGATCAGTATGGTTGCTAAGCCTAAGAACACCGATAGGCCAATAACATCGGTTACTGTGGTCAGAGCCATACCGCCCGCAAGTGCTGGATCGATATTCATCTTTTTCAGCATTACTGGGATGGTTACACCGGCGATACCAGCGACAATCAAGTTGGTCATCATTGCAGCTGAGATGATGCCTCCCAGTATCCAGTTACCTTTCCAAGCAACCACTATACCGCCAATGATAACAGCCCATAACACGCCGTTTAGGAAGCCGATGGCCGCCTCTTTGAGTAGTAGTTCGCGTTTGTTACTGTCACCGATATGACCGAGAGCTAAACCACGAATCACAAGCGCAACGGTTTGGTTACCAGCAACCCCGCCCATTGAAGGTACGATAGTCATTAGAACCGCAATTGCTGCCATTTGGTCGAGTGTTGCTTCAAACATATTGGATACAGATGCAGCAGCAAGTGCTGCGAGTACGTTAGCACCCAACCAGACACTACGACGACGAGCTGATTTTACGACTGGAGCGAAGGTATCTTCGTCATCGTCCATACCCGCCATGCTCATCATTGAGTGCTCGGCGTCTTCACGGATAACATCAACCACGTCATCGATAGTGATTCGACCAACAAGATGCTGGTTACTATCAACAACGGGTGCAGAAACCCAATTACGACGTTCGAACAGGCTGGCAATATCGGAAGCACTGGTTTCAACCGCGATCGCTTCGTCAGCATCTTCCATCACTTCGGAAACCGGAACATCGGGCTGAGTCGTTACTAGTGTGGTAAGCGATAGGTTACCGATCAGACGTTCTTCTTCATCAATAACATACAGAGCATCGGTTGCGTCGGGCAATTCGCCACGCATACGCATATAGCGCAATACAACGTCGACATCGACGTCGCCACGAATCGTGATTACGTCGGTATTCATGATCGCACCCGCTGAATCTTCTGGGTACGAAAGGGCGGTTTCTACTAATGCACGATCAACTGAGTCCATTTGAGAAAGGACTTCGCGAGAAACATCGTCGGGTAGGCTTCGAAGTACGTACGCGACGTCATCGGTTTCCATACCTTCTGTTGCTTCTGCCAAGGTTTCTGGTGCCATTTTCGACACAAGCGCATCTTTGACGTCTTCGTTTAGTTCATCAAGAATTTCACCGTAGTCTTCTGGATCGGTGAGTTGCCAGAGTACGTCACGACTTTTGCGAGGGGAGGCTTCTAAAAGGTGTGCAATATCTTCAGGTTCCATGTCCTGAAGTTGTCGACGTACGTGAACAAATCGGCCGTTTTCTAGGGCTTCGCTGACTTCTTGGAGGGTTTGGTGAGCTTGGTCGAATTCTAATTGCTCTGCCATATTTTCCTCCTATTTCATTATTCTAACAATGCTTGGAATAGTAACTTAATTCTGGGGCTTATTTAAATCATAAACTTAGCTAGAACTAAGATTTAATACTGGTTGGTTCGAAGTTTGAGTCTTCAGTGTTGTGAGTGACTCGTTTTCGCTACTCACCTTCATCAAACTTGTCTTCAATGAGGTGGCAAACAGCATCAAGTGCTTGTTGTGAATCGGTGCCTGTAGCTTGGATCGTGATGTGTTGCCCTTGCGCTGATTCCAGCATAAGCAACCCCATCACACTGTCTGCAGTTGCGATTTTATCTTCTTCGCTATGGATAGTGATAGTTGCATCAAAACTTTGGGCAAGCTCAACCAATTTTACGGCTGCTCTAGCGTGAAGACCCAAGCGATTTTGGATCAGTACAGTTCGAGTTAATTCCATGGTTAGCCCTGTTGGTGCTTCTCTAGGGAGGCATGTCTGATTTGAACTTGATGACCGAGTTGTTCGAAGTATTCACCAATTTTCTGAGTTAGATAAACTGAGCGGTGTTTGCCGCCAGTGCAACCAATCGCGACTGTTAGGTAACTGCGATTATTCTTCTCTAACATGGGTAACCACTGCTCAACAAAGCCTTGAATTTGTTGCTTGAGTTCAAGAACTTCAGCGTGTTTCTCTAGGAAAGAGTGAATTGGTGCATCAAGTCCTGTCAATGGTCGTAGTGCCGGTTCCCAGTGAGGGTTTGGCAGAAATCGAACATCAAACACATAATCGGCATCACTTGGTAGGCCGAACTTAAAGCCGAAAGACTGAAAAACGATAATGAGTTCTTGTTTTTCTTTGCCCTCAACTTTGAAACGAACCTGTTCACTCAATTCGTAGAGGTTACAGTCACTGCTATCAATCACAATGCTGGCTTGCTCTACAAGAGGAGCCAGAAGTGTTTTTTCTAAATCAATAGCTTGTTCAAGAGAGAGTTTTTCTTGGCCGATCGATAAAGGATGAATTCTGCGTGTTTCGCTATAGCGCTTGAGTAGCGTCTGTTTACTCGCATCTAGAAATAAGACGTTTAGGTCTATATCTGTGGCGGCTTCTAGCTGGTCTAGCGTTTCTGTAACTAACTGAGGCTCTTTTGGTAGGTTACGAATATCAATGCTAACAGCGACGTTTTGATTGATCTCGCGTACCGATTCGACGAAGTCGTTGAGCAGGTTTACTGGTAGGTTATCAACACAGTAATACCCCAAGTCTTCAAGAACTCGTAGCGCAACACTTTTCCCGGCTCCTGACTGGCCACTGACAACGATTAATCGCATGTTATTACTCGCAAGTTGGCACTTGAATCATGATGTCGTAAAGCTCTTGATCGCTTTGAGCATTACGCAACTGTTTAAGAGTCTGCTTGTCGTTAAGTCGCTCTGCCATACAAGAAAGGGTTTTCAGATGCTCTTTACATTGTTCACTAGGAACAAGTAGAGCAAACAGTAGATCAACTGGGCGGTTATCGATAGCATCAAATTCGATTGGGTCTTGGCATTGTATTAATACAGCAATCGCTTTATCACTGACATTCATGCGTGCATGGGGAATCGCAATACCGTTACCGATACCTGTACTGCCCATTTTTTCACGGCTCAGCATGCACTCAAACAGTTCTGTTGAATCTTGACCGCAGCTTTCTGCTGCGATTTGACTGATCAGCTCAAGGGCTCTTTTTTTGCTTGTGCATTGGACTGCACTTTTAGTGCAGTCCAATGAAAGTACTTCGCTTAATTGCATGTTAGTGACTACTTAGTTTTTCTTTGTGCTTGTTGAGTTGGCGAACAAGTTTATCAACCAATGAATCAATCGCGGCATACATGCTTTCATCTGTTGCTGTCGCATGAATTTCCCCTTGATTTATATGCAGGGTAGCTTCTGCGATTTGATTGATTTTCTCAACTTTTAAAACAACTTGAACACTATTGATATGATCAAAGAAGCGCTCAAGTTTGTCGAATTTGGTGTGAACATAGTCTTGCATTGAATCGGTAAGATCAACGTGATGGCCTTGAATATTGATTTGCATAGACTTTCCTTTTCAGTTGGTTGCCAGGTTACAACTAAATTAATAGTTAACTACTTTAGTTTATAGCAGGCGTTTACGCTGACTCGATGGGGCAATGCCCAGAGATTCACGGTATTTCGCTATGGTACGTCTAGCTACCTGAATTCCTTGGTCAGCCAGTAAAGCAGCAATCTTACTATCACTTAGAGGCTTTGCGGTATTTTCCGCTGCGACAAGCTTCTTAATGAGTGCGCGAATTGCTGTAGATGAACATTCACCGCCATTGTCAGTGCTGACATGGCTTGAGAAAAAGTACTTGAGTTCGAAGATGCCACGCGGTGTGTGCATGAATTTTTGAGTCGTCACACGAGAGATCGTGGATTCGTGCATATCAACAGCTAAAGCCACATCATTCAGTACCATCGGCTTCATGGCTTCTGCGCCATGTTCGAAGAAACCGCGTTGATGTTCAACAATACACCGAGCGACTTTTAGTAGTGTTTCATTTCGGCTCTCTAGACTTTTAATTAGCCATTTTGCTTCTTGCAAATTTGAGCGGATAAATTGGTTGTCAGCACTACTGCCTTTGCTACTAAGGGCCGCGTATTGTTGATTCACTTTTAGTTTTGGCACGCTATCTGGATTGATGGTGACCAACCATTTCCCAAGCTCTTTGAAGACGGATACGTCAGGAACCACATACTCGGTTTCGTCTGGCGTGATCTTACTGCCAGGGCGAGGGTCCAGCTGTTGGATTAATTGCAAAACTTCGCGTAGTTCCGCTTCTTTCAACTTGGTCTCTTTGATAACCAGTTTGTAATCGCGATTGCCGAGTTGGTCGATATGGCTAGTAAGTACTAACTTAGCTTCGTTAAGCCAAGGGGTATCTTGTGGGAAGGTCGCCAATTGCAGTAACAAGCAATCTTGCAGATTCACAGAACCGACACCTAGCGGATCAAACTGCTGAATTCGTTTACGAACGGCTTCAATTTCATCAAGCTCGATCTCTTCGTTGTCGAAGTTCTCAAGGATGTCTTCACAAGATACGGTAAGGTAACCGCGGTCATCGATAGCATCAATTAGCGCAAAAGCTATGCTGCGGTCAGTTTCAGTAAATGGTGTTAAATCGAGTTGCCAGAGCAGGTAATCGTATAGACTTTGTGTGGTTTCGCCTTGATAAACGGGCATATCGTCATCAATCGCAATGCCAGTGTTACCTGTGTTTGCGCTGTAAACGTCTTCCCAAGTTGTATCGATTTCTAGTTCGTTGCCGATCTCTGATTTTTCGATTAAATCGGAGCTGTCAGGTAAGTCTTGTTCAACTGTTTCAACTGTTTCTTTCTCGTCACTGCTAGGTTTTTCTTCCGATGTTGGCGTATCTTCATTGCCGTCTTCGACATCGAGTAGTGGGTTCGATTCAAGTGCTTCTTGAACCTCTTGTTGCAAATCCAAAGTAGACAATTGCAACAAACGAATCGCTTGTTGCAATTGAGGAGTCATTGCTAACTGTTGGCCTAGCTTAAGTTGTAATGAGGGTTTCATTCAGTGTTACTTACCTAGTTATTATTCTAAGAACTCTCGATACTCTCTATCTAATCATAGACGGAATTGTTCGCCTAGATAAACTTGTTTAACTTGTTCGTTATTGAGAACATCTTCAGGAGTTCCCTCAGCTATTAGATGCCCTTGACTTACGATGTAAGCTTTTTCACACACGTCTAATGTTTCACGAACGTTGTGGTCGGTAATCAAAACGCCTAAGCCGCGATCGCGTAAGTGAACGATGATTTTTTTGATATCGATAACCGATATAGGGTCAACACCGGCAAAAGGTTCGTCCAGGAGAATGAATTGAGGGTTTGCTGCTAGTGCACGAGCAATCTCAACACGTCGACGCTCACCACCCGACAAAGCCATACCATTACTCGCTCGAATATGTTGGATGTGAAACTCTTCGAGAAGATCTTCCAGCTTATCTTGACGTTGTGCGTTAGTCATCTCATCGCGCGTTTGCAAAACAGCCATGATGTTGTCTTCAACTGACAATTTACGAAAAATGGATGCTTCTTGAGGAAGGTAACCGATACCAAGACGAGAACGACTGTGCATTGGTAAGATACTGATGTCTCGGTCGTCAATGCTGATAGTACCTTCATCACGCGCAACCAGACCCACTATCATATAGAAAGAGGTGGTTTTACCTGCACCGTTTGGGCCAAGTAGCCCGACGATCTGACCTGACTCTACTTGCAAGCTTACGTCTGTTACAACTTTACGTTTTCCGTAGGTCTTCGCTAGGTTCTTTGCTGTAAGGACTGCCATGATTACTTATTCACTTCCGCTGGTTGTAAAACCGTTGATACACGCTCACTGCTATCACTATCGGCAACCAACTTTTGAGAGGTGATCTGATAGGTAATCTTAGAGCCACGAATGATACTGCCATCTTGAGATAGCATCGCGTTCTTAGTCATGATCAATCTATCGGCAATCAGCTGGTAATGTAAATCGTCAGCTTCACCATAGAGTGTTTTCCCATCGTCAGTAAGTTGAGAAAAGGTTGCGGGCTTTCCGAAACCTTGTATTTCTTCAATTTCACCGTTGACGGCATTACGTGTAACAATGACCTTATCGGCATTGATATTGATGCTACCTTGTTTAAGGTTCACATCGCCAAGAAAGGTAACTTGATTGCTTTTCATATCTAATTGCTGACTGTCTGAATCAATATAGACAGGCTGCTCGCTATCCGAAGATAGAGCATAGACATTAGACGCCGCAAGGGTCAAAGCCAATAAACTAAGGTGTGAGAGTTTCATATCTACCCTGAACAGAATTAAAGAGAGTCGCATTGTTGGTACCGAAGTTCCCTTTCATTGCTTGCCCCTCATTTTCAAAAAATGTACCGATCATATGGACCGGAGTGTCTGAATAAAAATCTCGGCTAGTCAGTTCAACAACCATTTTATCAGTGGTCATTGTATCGAAACTAGCATCTGGCAACAGGTTCTTCGCCACAACGTTGTCATAAAAAGTGATGACTTGATTTTCATCCATAATTGCGCGATCAGCGGTCACTCGCCATTCTATCGTATGCCCTTCACGGAATACTGAAAGAATAGGGGCTTGAAAGTGTGTATCGCCAACGACGGAGTAGTGCTCTAGATTGGTCGATTCAACTTGATAGCTACGAATACCGCTTTCGTCATAGCTAATATTATCAAGATTCTTGCCACTAAACGCGGGCAGTTCTAAATTTGGATCTACTTGTATCGTCGAAGTTTGCTCTTTGTCGTACAAGTAATAGGCTGACCAAGAGGTAATAAAGATGAGTATTAAGTAGATAATACGATTAAAACTCATATGCTTAAACCTTTGTGCACGTCGAGTTCGTTTCTTGCTTGTAAAATAAGGTCGCAGACTTCACGTACTGCACCGTAACCGCCGTTAATGGTTGTTACGTAGTTGGCTCTTTGTGCAAGTAATGGGTGACCGTCTGCCACACATACCTTTAAGCCGACCTTTGCCATTACAGGCCAGTCGATTAAATCGTCTCCGATATAACCTGTGTTTTCAGGATTAACTGAAAGCTTATCGCAAATATCTTGGTAGGCTTTAACTTTATCATCCTGACCTTGATAAATTAGCTTAATACCGAGAGCGGTCATTCGATTCTCAACAATTTGAGATTTACGGCCAGTGATGATTGCGATTTCAACGCCGGCGTTCATCAACGATTTAATGCCGTAACCGTCGCGCGTATGGAAAGTTTTTAGCTCTTCACCGTTGTTACCCATGTAGATGCGGCCATCAGAGAATACGCCATCTACATCACAAATCAGCAGTTTGATCTCTTTTGCAATCGCAAATACACGTGAATCCACTGTGCCGTAAAGGGTTTCAATTGCCTGTGACATTACATTACTCCTGCTTTCAGTAAGTCATGCATATTTAAAGCGCCTACTAATTTGCCATTATCACACAACATCAGGCCATTGATGCTCTTAGCTTGCATCAAATTTAAGCCCTCAACTGCGAGCATATTTGGTTCTGCTACCGTTGGGTTCAGTGTCATCACATCGCCGATCTGCGTGTTATGAATATCAATACGTTTATCTAAGATACGGCGTAAATCACCATCGGTAAAAATGCCCTTCATTTGGCCATCTTCACCGACGATTGCCGTCATGCCCAAGCCTTTTTGAGATATCTCTAACAGGGCATCTCGAACTAGTGCATCCGGAGCAACAGTTGGGAGTGCATCGCCGGTGTGCATGATGTCGTCTAGTTTCAACAGCAGTTGACGGCCTAAAGCACCACCAGGATGAGACAGTGCAAAATCTTGAGCGGTAAAACCTCTTGCCTGTAAAAGTGCAACGGCTAATGCATCACCCATAACCAAGGTAGCGGTAGTACTGGTTGTTGGTGCTAAACCAAGGGGACACGCTTCTTCGGGTACTGAAATCTGCAAATGAATATCAGATAAAGTCGCCATGTTTGATGCTGGCTTGCCAGTCATGCTGATAATCTTAATGTTTAAACGCTTTAATACTGGGAATAGGCTGAGGATTTCTCCTGATTCACCTGAGTTGGATATTGCTATCACAATATCGCCAGGTTCGATCATGCCTAAATCACCATGCGCCGCTTCACCTGGGTGTACAAAGAAAGCCGATGTACCAGTACTTGCCAGTGTAGCTGCTATTTTGTTACCAATGTGGCCTGATTTGCCCATGCCCATTACTACGACTTTGCCTTTGTTGTTCAGGATTAGGTCGCAAGCTTTGCTAAAATCATCATTAAAATATTGGTCTAATTGCGTGAGACCTGCAACTTCAGTTTCCAAAACTTGTTTTGCAACGCTGCAATAATCAAATGGCTGAGACATCAAATACTCCAAGTACGGGAAGTTAAATCAACAATTAAGCTGACATGTTCATTAGTAGGTAACTTTGATATGCCACAAACGTCACGATTAACACGCCGCCTTCGATACGATTCACGCTACGAGATTTTCCTAGTGCCATGATAACAAGAAGTAGTGATACGCCTAGCATTACCCAGAAGTCACGACCCATTGCAAACTCGCTCAAGATTGAAGGGTTTAGGATGCCTGGGATACCCATCACGGCAAGGATGTTGAATACGTTTGAGCCAATGATATTACCCACAGCCATATCATCTTCACCTTTCATAACACCAGCTAGTGATGCTGCAAGTTCAGGTAAACTTGTGCCAACGGCAATAATGGTTAAACCAATCACAAGGTCGCTCATACCAAAGAACTTCGCGATTACAACCGCGTTATCAACCAACATGTTGGCCGCTAGAGGTAGAATAATCAGGCCAACCACCACCCACATTGCGGCTTTGGGGTTGCTCACGCCTTCAGGAACTTCAGATTCTTGTTCGTCAAGAAAGGCATCACCGTTCTTTTTCTCACTACGGCTGATTTGCAGCATCGCAAATAAGAAAGCGGCAAAAAGAACAAACAACAACACACCTTCATAGAAACCTAAGTGATTATCCCAAAGCAGTGCGCCCGCTAATAGAGTGACACCTATCATTAAAGGTAGTTCACGACGAATCACACCAGAGCTAATCGATAATGGCTTGATAAGGGCTGTAATACCTAAAATCAGCGCGATGTTAGCGATGTTTGAGCCTAATACGTTACCTACCGCCGTATCTGTTTTACCATCAAGGGCTGCTGTCGCAGAAACCATCATTTCAGGGGCTGAAGATCCCATTGCTAAGATTGTCATACCGATAACTAGTGGTGAAATACCGAAGTTGCGAGCAAGAGCTGCGGCACCGTATACCAGCTTATCTGCACTCCACACCAAAAAACCTAGACCGATAATAAGAAACGCAATCGCTTCAAGCATGATGATTCCTAAAAATTAATAAAAAACGGAGAATTAACCGCTAATTTTGACTTGTTGCTAGATAAAAGGGAAGTCACTCGACAAATTAATTGCTAGTTAGTGGTAAAGAAATGTTGATGAGGAATGAATTTCTCAATGCTTTCAAATCCCTGCCTTTGTTTTCTGTTTTTAATAATTAATTGAACAGCGCTTTTAATTCTAAAGTAGACTCATTATTATTGCAGCCATAATTGGCGTTTTTAAAGCAAGGAAACAACAAAAGTATGTTGAACACTGAGCTTGTGAAAGTTAAGAATCTCAGCTTCTCACGCGGTGAGCGAATTATCTTTGATGACATCAGTTTAGAGGTTCCTCAAGGAAAAATAACCGCGATCATGGGGCCGTCAGGGATCGGTAAAACAACCTTATTACGTCTGATCGGTGGACAATTACCACCAGATGAAGGTGAAATTTGGTTTGATGGCGACAACATCCCTGCATTGCCACGTCGAAAGCTATATCAAGCACGCAAGAAAATGAGCATGCTTTTCCAATCGGGGGCACTTTTCACGGATCTGAATGTCTTTGATAATGTGGCGTTTCCTTTGCGAGAGCACACTGAACTTAACGAAAAATTCATTCGTACCATTGTATTGCTTAAGCTTGAGGCGGTAGGGTTGCGAGGCGCGGCGCAATTAATGCCGAGTGAGTTGTCTGGTGGTATGGCGAGACGAGCGGCGTTGGCCCGTGCGATCGCATTGGACCCAGAACTTATTATGTATGATGAGCCTTTTGTTGGCCAAGACCCAATCACCATGGGTGTTTTGGTTGAGTTGATTCGTAACCTCAATCAAGCCTTGGGTTTAACCTCGATTGTCGTTTCTCATGATGTCCCTGAGGTGATGAGCATTGCTGATTGGGTTTATTTGATGGCTGATGGGAAAATTATTGCTGCAGGTTCTCCTGATGAGTTGTACAACAACAGCGACCCAAGAGTGCAGCAATTTTTGCAAGGTGAATCGGATGGCCCTGTGCCATTTAGGTTTCCTGCAAATAGCTTAGAAAAGGATTTGTTTGAATATGATTGCTAAAACTATTGCGGGTGTCGGTAAGCGCGCACTTGCGATTTGTGAGTCATTTGGTCGAGCAAGCCTAATGCTATTTGGGGCTTTGTTTGGCATCCCGAAACTAAAAAACTTCCCTCTATTAGTTAAACAATTTTATAGCGTTGGCGTTCAGTCATTGGCTATCATTTTAGTTTCGGGTTTGTTTATTGGCATGGTACTCAGTCTGCAGGGCTATGTCGTATTAATCGACTATGGCGCAGAGGGTAACCTTGGGCAAATGGTCGCGCTCTCGTTGTTACGGGAACTGGGCCCTGTGGTGACAGCACTTCTGTTTGCTGGCCGTGCGGGTTCAGCATTAACGGCTGAGATCGGCTTAATGAGAGCAACGGAACAGATCTCTAGTCTTGAGATGATGGCGGTTGATCCTCTTAAACGCATTATTGCGCCACGTCTCTGGGCCGGCCTTATTTCTATGCCACTGCTCGCTATGATCTTTATGGCGGTCGGGATTTGGGGTGCTCAGTTAGTCGGTGTGGATTGGAAAGGTATTGACCACGGCAGTTTCTGGTCTGCGATGCAGTCTTCCGTTGAGCTTGGCCGTGATATTGGTAACAGCATGATCAAATGCATGGTCTTCGCTATCACCGTAACTTGGATCGCACTTTTTAATGGTTATGATGCAGTACCGACATCCGAAGGTATTAGTCAGGCAACCACACGCACAGTAGTACACTCTTCTCTAGCGGTATTAGGGCTAGATTTTGTTCTTACCGCATTGATGTTTGGGAATTAATCATGCAACAAACTCGAAAATTAGAATTATGGGTCGGCACCTTTGTTATTGCCGGAATTTGCGCAATCTTAATCATGATCTTTCAAGTCGCTGACGTAAAAGGTATAGGTTCAAACCATACTTATAACCTAAAAGCGACCTTTGACAATATTGGCAGCCTAAAGGTTCGCTCACCAGTAAAGGTGGGGGGCGTCGTTGTTGGTCGAGTTCAAAGTATTGAACTTGATACTGAGAGCTACCTTCCTGTGGTTGAACTGTCTATTGATGCGAAGTACTCACAATTTCCTGATACCTCTAGTGCTCAAATCTTAACGTCGGGCTTGATCGGTGAGCAGTACATCAGCTTAGTTCCAGGCTTCATCTTTGAAGATGAAGAGATGTTGATTGATGGTGATTCTATCGAAGACACCAAGTCGGCATTAGTATTAGAAGATTTGATTGGTCAAGTGCTGTATAGCGTCGGTGGCTCTGATAATAGCGAAGCTAAGGAGTAGGCTCATGTTAAAGACGAATAATTTATTGAAGACTAATTACTTATTGAAAATATGGTTTCTGGCAGCAGTCGCTTTACTGATGTCGACTCCAGCTTTTTCGGCAAAACCGATTGACCGAACTCAGCCTTATCAGATGATGACTCAAGTTGCGGAAGAGGCTTTCGCCCGTTTGAAGAACGAGCAAGAGAATATCCATCAAGACCCAGAGTTACTGAAGGTCATCGTGGAAGAAGAGTTGATGCCTTATGTGAATGCTCAATATGCGGCGCTGAAGTTGCTAGGGCCGAACTTGAAAGGTGCTGATAGAGGAGACGTGCGCGTATTTATTGATGCATTTCGTAAATATCTCGTTTCTTCTTATGCTCAAGTGTTAACTCAATATACAGATCAGACGATTAAATTTGGTCCAGAACCAACAATTAAAACAGATAGCCGTATTACCAGTATTAAGGTTGATATCATTGATACGCCTCGACCAAACATTAACCTTGAGTTTAAACTGCGCAAAGATAAGAAGTCAGGTGAGTGGAAGGCATTTGATATGGTTGCCGAAGGTATAAGCCTGTTATCAAGTAAGAAGTCTGAGTGGAACACTAAGATTCGTCAAGAAGGCATCTTACAAGTAGCTGACGAACTCGAGAAACTGGCTTCTCAACCGATTCGTTTTGAGAGTAATAAATAATGAGCCATTCTCAATGGCAAGCGCTAAGCTCTAAAGAATATCAACTTCTTGGTGATATAGATCGAGATAGTGTACCTGCAATCTGGCGTATATTGGAAAAGTGGCAAACGACGGAATCGAGCGTTGAAATTGACCTTAGCCATATAAATCGAGTCGATTCAGCAGGAATGGTGATGCTAATTCACTTATTAGAGCATGCAAAAAATCAAAACTGTCATATAATGCTCAGTTTCGTGCCAGAACAATTACGAACGTTGTTCCAATTGAGCAATATCCAGCCAATGATGGCAGAACACATAAAAAATTAGGCAGGAGCTATTTGTGGACAGCACAAAAGTACAAGAATTATTAGCAGAGGCTCTGAACCTTCAGGAAATTATCGTGAAGGGTGAAGGCAGTCATTACGAAGTTGTTGCGGTTGATCCATGTTTTGACGGCATGAATCGAGTTAAGAAGCAGCAACTAATCTACGGCCCACTAATGGAATACATTCAACGCAATGATATCCATGCTCTTTCTATTAAGGCTTTCACGCCGGAAGAGTGGGAACGTGATAAGAAACTGATGTCACTTTAAGGTTTATGATGGAAAAGTTTCGAGTTATTGGATCGGATAAGCCGCTAAGCGGTGAAGTGACGATCTCAGGCGCAAAAAATGCAGCCCTACCAATCCTATTTGCTTCAATTCTAGCTGAAGAGCCGGTTGAAGTGAGTAATGTTCCTCACCTACGTGACATCGATACTACGATGGAATTGCTTAAGCGTTTAGGCGCAAAAGTATCACGCAACGGTAGTGTTCATGTTGATGGCCGCGAAATTAATGAATTTTGTGCACCTTACGATTTAGTAAAAACAATGCGCGCTTCTATCTGGGCTTTAGGTCCTTTAGTCGCTCGTTTTGGTGAAGGCCAAGTGTCACTTCCGGGCGGTTGTGCAATTGGTGCTCGACCTGTTGATTTACATATCCATGGCCTAGAGCAACTAGGTGCGACCATTGTATTGGAAGATGGTTATGTGAAAGCAAGTGTTGATGGCCGTCTGAAAGGCGCGCACATCGTGATGGATAAAGTAAGTGTGGGTGCCACCATTACTATCATGTGTGCAGCAACATTGGCTGAAGGTACAACTGTATTAGATAACTCAGCGCGAGAGCCTGAGATTGTTGATACGGCTGATTTCCTAAACAAACTGGGTGCTAAGATTTCTGGCGCAGGTACAGACACGATCACTATCGAAGGCGTTGAGCGTCTTGGTGGTGGCCAACACTCTGTGGTTGCTGACCGTATTGAAACCGGTACGTTCTTGGTTGCTGCGGCAGTGTCTGGCGGTAAAGTCGTTTGTCGTAACACTAACGCTCATCTTCTTGAAGCTGCATTAGCGAAGCTTGAAGAAGCGGGTGCGAAGGTTGAAACAGGCGAAGACTGGATCAGCCTTGATATGACAGATCGTGAGCTCAAAGCGGTGAAAATCGTAACAGCACCTCACCCAGGTTTCCCAACCGACATGCAAGCGCAATTTACTCTGCTTAACATGATGGCGAAGGGCAGTGGTGTTATCACTGAGACTATCTTTGAAAACCGCTTTATGCACATCCCTGAATTACAGCGAATGGGCGCAAAAGCCGAGATCGAAGGCAACACGGCTATTTGTGGTGAAACCAAAAAATTGAGCGGCGCTCAAGTAATGGCAACGGACCTTCGCGCATCTGCGAGTCTTGTTATTGCTGGCTGTATTGCTCAAGGTGAAACCATTGTTGACCGTATTTATCACATCGATCGTGGCTACGATAAGATTGAAGATAAATTGTCAGCCTTAGGCGCAAACATTACACGGTTTAGCGAGTCGAACTAACTTAGGTTAGTGAGTTCATGAATCAGTAAGATGAAAACATAAAAGTCGGAACCTTGGTTTCGGCTTTTTTATAGTTGTATTTACCGCCAGTGAATCTGCTGCCTATTTTGTGCAAATAGATGAATCAACTTGGCGGTTGTGAGGAACAAAATGATAGCAATATTACGTATTTTCGCAGTGGCGATATTTGCGATTCTTATGTTTGTATTTGGGTGTGGTTACTGTTTACTCAGCCCACGCAACCCGAAACACGTATTTACCTTTGGTCGTTATTTCGGTCGCATGTCGAAAATCTTTGGTATGAAGTTAGAGCTTCGTATCCCGGAAGATGCTTACTCTCGTGGACAACATGTTTACGTTGCAAACCACCAAAACAGCTGGGATCTATTCACGATTTCATCAGCGGTAACACCTAAGGTTGTGACTGTTGGTAAGAAGAGCTTAGCGTGGATGCCTCTTTTTGGTCAGCTGTATTGGCTGACGGGTAATATCCTAATCGACCGAGCTAACCGCAGCAAAGCGGTAGGTACGATTGACCAAGTGGTTACTAGCCTTAAAGAGAGTGATGTTTCAGTATGGATGTTCCCTGAGGGGACTCGTTCTCGTGGTCGTGGTTTGTTACCATTCAAAACGGGTGCTTTCCATGCTGCGATTGGCGCTGGCTTACCTATTATCCCTATCGTGTGTAGCTCAACAGGTGGCGTGAAGCTGAACCGTTGGAACAATGGTCATGTGATTGTTGAAATGCTGCCACCAATCAGCACTGAAGATTACGATAAGTCTAATGTTCGTCAACTGGCTAACCTAGCTCGTGAGCAGATGGCTGCGAAGCTTGAAGAGTTAGACAAAGAAGTGGTTGAGCTTAATAAGAAGTAATCATCTAAGCGAAACGATGAACAATAAAAAAGGTTGCCAAGTGGGCAACCTTTTTTTGTATCTGATAAACGCTCAGCTTTATGCCAATTTGTTTACTAGAAACCGTTTATTCTAGATATTAAAACCTATTTGCGAACCGCAATAGCTTCGATCTCGATACCTACATCTTTTGGCAGACGCGCTACTTCAACACATGAACGTGCAGGGTAGTTTGCAACACCGTGCTCATCAAAGAATTTACCGTAAACTTCATTTACTGTACCGAAGTCGTTTAGGTCTTTAACGAATACCGTTAGTTTTACGATGTCTTTTACAGTCAGGCCAGAAGCTTCAACAACCGCTTGAACGTTGTCTAGAGATTGGCGAGCTTGCACTGCGATATCAGCAGATACTTCACCAGTTGCTGGGTTTACTGGGATTTGACCAGAAGTCAGAACCATATTGCCAAGGTCAACACCTTGTACGTATGGGCCGATTGCAGCTGGAGCAGATTCTGTGTGAAGTACTTTAGTCATTGGTTATTCCATCAGTTATTGGATAAAAAGCGATTTTTAGTGTGCCTTCAAACTTAGGATAGGTAAAGAGCAAAATACCCCGCACAGGCGAGGTATTGAATAGTTTTTGCGTTCGATCGGCGTTGCCGTATGACGTTATCTTTCTGTTACGATCTCACGAGAGAAGACTTTTTCGCAGTATTTACACTTCAATCGAATATCTTCTTTCTTTTCAAAGATCTTAAAGCTGCTTTCAACGGGTTCATTGTGAGTAATACAGTTGGTGTTTGGACACTCGAACACATCGTTGATTTGCTCAGGAAGTTCTAGTGGTAGCTTCTTAACTACTTCGTAATCTTCGATTTGGTTTACGGTCGCGTGAGGCGCGTAAAGTGCTAACTTGCTCGCCTGTTCTTCAGTGATAAACACATTCTCTATCTTGAGCAGGTCTTTACCGCCTAGAGCAGAGGATGGCAGGTTTAGGCCAATCGTTACTCGCTGATTAGAGTTATGCATGTCGAACAGTTTGAGTACCTTGATCCCGATGTTGGCTGGGATATGGTCGATAACCGTTCCGTTCTTGATTGCTTCAACTTTTAATTGAGTCTCTTTAGACATGATATCTCTCCTCTACAGCGTTTCGTTAAGAACAAGGGCTAACAATGCTTCACGTGCGTAAACACCGTTCTCAGCTTGCTGGAAGTAGTAAGCGTAAGGCGTTTTATCGACATCAATCGTAATTTCATCAACACGAGGAAGAGGGTGAAGAACCTTTAGGTTATCACGTGCATTTTCCAACATCGGAGCCGTCAGGATGTACGCTGATTTGATGTGCGCGTATTCCGATTCATCAAAACGTTCTTTTTGAACTCGAGTCATGTACAGAACATCCAACTCTGGAATCACATCTTCCATGTCTGTCAGCAGTTGGTACTTAATACCCGCTTCATCAAGCTCTTCACAAATGTAGTCAGGCATCGCCAGTGCTTCTGGAGCAACGAAGTAGAAACAGATGTTGTCGAACTTCGCTAGTGCTTGAGTTAGTGAGTGAACCGTACGGCCGTACTTAAGATCACCAACGAATGCAACGTTAAGGTTGTCGAGGCGGCCTTGAGTTTCGGCGATAGAGAACAGGTCTAATAGCGTTTGTGTTGGGTGTTGGTTTGCGCCGTCGCCCGCGTTAATCACAGGTACACCGTTAGAGAACTCAGAAGCCAGACGCGCTGCGCCTTCTTGGGGGTGGCGCATTACGTAAGCATCAACGTATGAAGAGATAACCTGTACTGAGTCTGCCAGCGTTTCGCCTTTCTTCGCCAGTGACGTGTTACCACCGCTATCGAAACCAATCACATCACCACCGATGCGCTGAATAGCCGTTTCAAAAGAGAGACGAGTTCGCGTTGAAGGTTCGAAGAAGCAGCTTGCAACAACTTTGTTCTTGATGAGTTCTGGGTTTGGTTCAGCTTTAAGTTGACCTGCCGTTTGAACAATTAATTCTAGCTCTTCACGAGAAAGCTCTGGAATTGAGATGATGTGCTTTTGATAGAGCGAATTCGCCATGATCTTCTTCCCCACAATAATGTATTGGCCATAAAAAAGCCCCCCATAATGGGAGGCTTTAAAAAAGTGCTGAAAAGCAGAATAGACGGCCTGGCAAGCATGCTAGCTTGCGAGCAATATTTGGTGTCTTCACAATTTTATTATGTGTTTTCACAATATCATTATGTTTTATCACAACATTGCTTGGCGTCATTTTCACTACTCTCAGACAAATTGCCGAGAATTATACGCTTTCAATTTGTGAGCGCAAGCGATTACATCAAGCTTTGTTTACTTTCATTATTCTCTATTGGCCAAGTGTCGCGACCATTACTGCTTTGATGGTGTGCATGCGATTCTCTGCTTCATCAAACACAATTGAGTAGTCGGACTCAAATACTTCGTCTGTTACTTCCAAACCGTTCATTCCATATTTGTCTGCGACTTGCTGGCCGATCACGGTTTCATTGTTGTGGAAAGCTGGCAGGCAATGCATGAACTTCACTTGAGGGTTACCTGTGAGCTTTATGACATCCATATTCACTTGGTAAGGTGTCATCACAGCCACGCGTTCGTCCCAAGCTTCAGGTGCTTCACCCATAGAAACCCAAACATCGGTGTAAAGGAAATCACAACCTTTTACGCCTTCGGCAACGTCTTCAGTCAGCGTTATTTGTGCACCTGTATTTTGCGCAATTGCTTGGCATTCTTCGACAAGCTGTTCTTCTGGCCAGAAAGCTTTAGGTGCAACAAGGCGAATATCCATACCCATCTTCGCGGCACCGACTAACAGAGAATTACCCATGTTGTTGCGTGCATCGCCTAGGTAAGCAAAACTGATTTGATGCAGATGTTTACCGCGACCATGCTCAAGCATAGTGAGGAAATCAGCCAAGATCTGAGTTGGATGGAACTCATCAGTAAGGCCATTCCACACTGGAACGCCAGCATAAGCGCCAAGATCTTCGACAATACTCTGGCCAAAACCACGATATTCAATACCATCGTACATACGACCTAATACACGCGCGGTATCTTTCATTGATTCTTTTTGACCAATCTGAGAACCAGAAGGGCCTAAATAAGAGACTTGAGCTCCTTGATCAAAAGCAGCTACCTCAAAGGCACATCGAGTTCGAGTTGATGCTTTTTCAAAGATCAAAGCGATGTTTTTACCGTTAAGCTTTTTTTGCTCTGTACCTGCATACTTAGCCTTTTTAAGGTAAGCAGACAGGTCGAGTAAAAACTGAATCTCTTTAGGAGTAAAGTCGAGAAGTTTTAGAAAGTTACGATTGCGAAGATTAAATGCCATCTCTCGCTCCTTGGGTATATAGAATCAATGAAGAACTTAGTTAAACATAAAAATGCTATATTTGTGAATAGTTATTTTATTGATTTGATAAAAAAGGCCAGTACAATGGTACTGGCCTAGATAAGTTATGTGTTCGCTTTACTGAACTACTTGAGTTAAATACCGTCTCTTTCTATAGGACAGCTCATGCAACGAGCGCCACCACGACCGCGACCCAGTTCATTGCCTGGAATTGTCAGAACTTCGATGCCTGCTTTGTCGTATTTCTCATTGGTGTAAACATTACGCTCATAACCGATAACCGTACCCGGTTTCACCGTCAGTACGTTGTTAGCGTCATTCCACTGTTCACGTTCAGCTTCGTAGTTATCACCACCAGTTGTGATGATCTTCAGTTGATCGAGATCCAGTGCGCCTTCAATCGCTGTTAGGTAGTTTTCAGCTTTCTCTACTCGCATTTCGCCATTTTCTTTTGGCGTTAAGCGCCAGGTGTCTAAATCTTTGCGAACGATCTCTGGATAGACAGAGAATGTGTCGATATCCATGTGCGTCATGACCGTATCAAGGTGCATACAAGAGCGGTGCTTCGGTAAATCAATCGCAATCACTTCTTTAGCTTGACCGGACTTGAATAAACTCGCAGCTAGGTTTTCGACACCTTGTGGCTTGGTACGCTCTGAAATACCGATAAGAACAGCGCCTTTACCGATTACCAGTACATCACCACCTTCAATATTGGCGTTGTCGTAATGAAGATCTTCATCACCGAAGTACTTAATGAAATCTTGCCCCGCGAATACAGGGTGCCAGCGATATATTGCTCGCAAGTGATTCGTTTCTCGTTGACGAGCAGGCATCATCATAGGGTTAAGAGAGACACCGCCATAAACCCAGCAAGAAGTATCGCGGGTAAATAGATGGTTAGGTAGCGGCTCAATAACGAAATCAAGTGGGCGGTGCATCTTCGGTAGCATTGAAGAAGATTTAATAGGAAGCTCAGAATAGGCTAAACCACCAAGTAGGATCGTCGCCAAGTGCTCATTGTCCATTTGAGCAAGGTACTCTCTTAAATCACGTGCGAATGTAGGGCCGTAACGGAAATCAGAGATTTGAGTATTAAGCAGCCACTCACGAGCTTGTGCTACAGCGAGTGTCTCAACCAGTAGGTCATGCAGTAATAACACTTCAACGTCTTGGTTACGAAGTGTTGTCGCAAAGGCATCGTGTTCTTCACCTGCTGCTTCTACTGCAAGTACATCATCAAAGAGTAGCTCATGACAGTTAGAAGGGGTGAGGTGGGTGAGTGCCCTTTCAGGCCTATTTAGGAGAACTCGTCTTAATTGACCGACTTCGGAGCCAACGTACAGCTTACTCATTTTGCATCCTTACTATTAATCCAGCGTCTATTTATGACAAGCTTGTTCGTAATATGCAAGTTTTGAAACTTGTGTAAAGGTTATGTTATTTTGATATTTTTGGTTTTAAATGCTGAGTTGTTTGGGGTTTTTGATATTAAAATCCAACCAAAAGACTGAGTTCTGGAACAAACTTTTTGCGGATCTATGCTCCAATTTCAGTAATTCGATAATCCACTTTGCTTGGTGAACGTGATTTTTCATTCAAAATTTATGCAGTTACTTACTTATAAGTGAGGTTTTATGCATCGATGAAGTGATCGGCAGTATGCATCTGATATGACTAACCACTCAATTTTGAAGGAGTAAGGCTAAAAGTAACAATAAAAATGAAATGCTAAAATACACGATGGTTAATAATATGTTGAAAATTTGTTTCTGTGATTTTGATTTCACTTTTTAATTGATATCCCTTCAGTTATCTAGCGATAAACTTACTCTTCTACACCTGATCTAGGTGGCTTTTCTAGGCGATCCGTGCCATATTTCGTGGCAATCAAATTTGATCTTTTCATAGTCAACACTCTGGAGCAGACACATGTCTCACGAAGATGAATATCTATCAGTAGCGGAATTAATTGAATTTCAAAAAGGCGAGACTCGCGACATCATTGAAGCATTAATCGAAGATGGTAGCGATCCTGAAGCTCTATACGATATCGAGCATCACCTTTTTGCTGAAGATTTCGCAGTACTTGAGAAAGCCGTTGTTGAAGCATTCAAAATGGGCTTTGAAGTGCTTGAAGCTGAAGAGACAGAAGACGAAGATGGCAACAAGCTACTTTGTTGTGATGCAACGATGCAGTGTACTCTGAACGCAGAAGCGATTGATGAGCAAGTTGAGAAGCTTGTAAATCTTGCAGAGAAGTTTGACATTATCTACGACGGTTGGGGCACTTACTACGAAGGTGAAGATGCTATCTACCCTGACGAAGATGATGAAGACGAAGAGTAATCTCTCCCAGTTTTAAAGAATGCCAGCCTTGAGCTGGCATTTTTTTGTCCTCAGAAAAATAAATGTCTTTATATGCATTCATTCATTATAATGCGGTCAAAATTGATCTAGCTCAAGGAATGACATGCGGCTACCTCTCGATGGTCTTTGGCAAATTTCGCCACTGACGGATCTCTCTATCCCACAAGATGACATTACCTTTCCTGCTCCATTAAGCTCAAAGCTCCCTAATAGCTTGAGTGAAGAGGAAATCGCAGAGCAAGAATGGCACCTGATGCATGACATCGAAGTGGATGACGCCATGTTGGCATGCCCATTTGTTGAGCTAGTCGTCGCAGGCGTTGACTACTTTGCAGAAGTGCGACTCAATGGCGTTGCCGTGTTTGACTGTGATGGCAGCGAAGCCGAATATCGCAAGGACATTCGTCCTTATATGCAGCCTGGTCGAAATCGTTTTGAGATCCTTTTCCTTGAAGAAGAGGAGAGCCTGTTGCTTGAAGAGGATATGGATGACTCTATCCCTTTACAGGTCGTCGCTAAATCAGATTCTCGTATCGGAATCTGGCAAGCTCCATATCTGCAGTTCGTTCGTAACGTCAAGCTTGAGCAAGTTGTCACCGAGCAAATCTGGCATCACGGTGGTGGCTGTGAGTTTAAAGTAGATGTTATCTATCAAACGCTAAAGCCGGGGTTAATATCGGCATCAATCAAATTTAATGGTATGACTCTCGTGATGCCGATTGATGTGCGAGCAGAACATACGGGTGTTGTGTTTCAGGTTGAGGCTCCAATGGTATTTAACCTTGAGAAGCCCAACCCTAAGCATTTATATCAATTAGAAGTGGAACTCGATGGGCAAAAAGAGAGTTCTTTCGTAGCCTTGAATCCAGCCTCTTGCGTGAGTAACTTTTTGCGTAACTAGCGGTTATTCAATTAGCCCGTTACGTAATGAATCAATTTGCTCACTCGCTTGTCATCTAATGAACTGCCGACGCTCACCCTATTTCAAAAACACATTATAGCGTTTTGGCCATGACAACCTCACAAGCGTCATGGCCTGTTTCTCTCCAAGCTGAATCAAGGTGTTCAAAGCCCAATTTTTCGTAAAGTTTAACGGCGGCATTAAGGCATTCGGTCGTTTCCAGATACATATGTTGATAACCCCGTTCCTTAGCTTTCTCCATCGACATATTAACCAACTTCTTCGCTAAGCCTTTGCCTCTGGTTTCTGGTAAGAAGTACATTTTTTGCAGTTCGCAGACTTCAGGCATACCTGCTAATGGTGCAAATCCACCACCACCAACAACCTTTCCATCAAGTTCAATCACCCAATACTGAGATCTTTCATTGTTATAAACACTGAACATGTCTTCTAAGGTGGGATCAGCCACACCATAACCTTTATCTTCAGTTAGCCCGTTTTCATAAGAGACTTGGCGAATCACATTGGCCACTACGGTGTTGTCTTGCTGTTGTAGGGGGCGAACCACCACATCGATTGAAGCGTGGCTTTGTTGCAGTGCTTTAAGGTAGTGCTCGATTCCCCCCGAAACTTGTTGAGTTTCCGCTTCCGTTAAACGCTCAAGTACCGAGTCATAAAATTGATTTTGTTGATTGTGAAGTTTGGCAAGAGTGTTTATCCCTTGCTCTGTTACTGATGCTACAACACTACGCTTATCGTTGGGGTGTGGTGAGGTTTGAATTAACGAGTTCTTCGCTAGATTGTTGACTGCTCTACTGGCGTTGGATTTATCAATATTGAGCTTATCCGCTAATTGGTTCACGGTTAATGGCTGCTGTTCTAGTTCAATCAGTGTATGAGCTTGAATCGGAGGTAGGGCAATAACACCACAATCTTTGTCGAGCATTCCAAGCTGTCGAACGAGTTGACGTGATAATTCTCTAAGTTGTGCTGAAGTCATGTTGCCTCTCAGTATAGTTGCGATGTACAACTATAATTTAATTGCGAATCGCAACTATGTCAACAGTAAACTGTTTAGGTTAAGCATGTTGGTGCAAACAAAACTGTGGTTGTGCTGCTTTGCTTTCTGCTTTTCGTAACCACACCTTCTCATGGAAATAGTAAGCCACAGTATTCAAAGCGGGTTCTAACGTTGCCATCACACCACCAACGAAGGCGTCGCCAGTCAATAAATAGACAACGGTAAAGGCAACACTAAAGTGGATAGTAGCGAAGCTTGCTGTTTTTAACTTTGTCATCCACTGACGAGCTTTAAGCGCTGGAACTTGAGCCCACGCCTTTTCATGAAAATAGAAGGCGACGGTATTCACAGATGGCTCAATCATAGCGATTAAGCTACCAATTAAGATGTCGCCAGTTAGTACGTAAGCGACACTAAATGCGATAGTAAAATGTAATGCAGCAAAGGTTAGTGTCTTTTTCATGATAATTACTCAGTCGTTGTGTTGTTTCGATAGAACTATTATTGAGAATTATTATCATTAAATCTAATGGGAAGTTAAGATTGTTTTGATAGGCAAAAGCTATCAATAAGCTGGAGTGAGGTTGATTGGACTGGAACTTAGGGCACAAAAAAAGGCTGACCATGAAGGCCAACCTTTTTGTCTAGAGCGGGAGGTTCGAAACCTCCTCGTTCATTCAGTTTTAAAGAGCAGCGATTGTCGCTTTTTGCTCTTCTAGCTTAACAAGAGTTTCTTGGTAGCCTTCAAGCTTTTCACGCTCTTTCGCGATAACCGCTTCTGGTGCTTTAGCAACAAAACCTTCGTTACCTAGCTTACCTTCGATACGCTTAATCTCACCGTGAGTCTTCGCTACTTCTTTATCTAGACGAGCAAGCTCAGCATCTTTGTCGATAAGACCCGCCATTGGGATCATCAGCTCAGATTTGCCAACAAGTTTAGTTGCACAAGCTGGAGTCGCTTCGCCGTCTGCTAGAACTTTAATATCGTCTAGCTTAGCTAGAGAAGTAAGAACGATCTTATTTGCTTCGATACGAGCTGCATCTTTCTCATCAGCGACTTTGATCATTACTTCTAAGCCTTGGCTTGGTGCAATGTCGTATTCCGCACGTAGGTTACGGATAGCTGTGATGAAAGTTTTAACCCATTCGATGTCGTCAACGATCTCAGCATTGAAGTTAGCTTCATTAAACTGAGGAAGCGCTTGAGTCATGATGGTCTCGCCTTCAACGCCGTCTACTAGCGGCTTAACGCTTTGCCAGATAGATTCAGTGATGTAAGGAAGAACAGGGTGAGCAAGACGCAGAGTCTTCTCTAGAACCGTGATAAGCGTGTAACGAGTCGCTTGTTGTTGAGCTTCAGTACCCTTCCAAAGAACAGGTTTAGTTAGCTCTAGGTACCAGTCACAGAATTGGTTCCAGATGAATTCGTAAAGCGTGTTTGCTGCCATGTCTAGACGGTAGTTGTCTAGATGAGCGTTAAATTCTTTCGCTGCAACTTCAAACTGAGATTCAATCCACTTGTCTGCTAGAGAGAATTCCATGTTTGCACGGTCTTCAACAGACAGTGACATGCCACAATCGTGCTCTTCTGTGTTCATCAGTACGTAACGGCTTGCGTTCCATAGCTTGTTACAGAAGTTACGGTAACCTTCAAGACGCTTCATGTCCCAGTTGATGTCACGGCCAGTTGAAGCCATAGCAGCAAGAGTGAAACGCAGTGCATCAGTACCGTATGGTTCGATACCATCTTCGAAAGTCTTACGTGTTGCTTTTTCGATCTTAGCAGCCAGTTTAGGTTGCATCATGTTGCCACAACGCTTTTCTACTAGCTCTTCAAGGCCGATGCCGTCAATCATATCGATAGGGTCAAGTACGTTACCTTTCGATTTAGACATCTTGTCGCCGTTTTCATCACGGATAAGGCCCGTCATGTAAACTGTTTTGAAAGGTACTTGAGCCTTGCCGTCTTCGTCTTTCACGAAGTGCATGGTCATCATGATCATACGAGCAACCCAGAAGAAGATAATATCAAAACCAGATACTAGTACTTCTGATGGGTGGAATGTTTTCATTGCTTCAGTATCTTCAGGCCAGCCTTGTGTGCCGAACGTCCAAAGTGCAGAAGAGAACCATGTATCAAGAACGTCGTTGTCTTGCTTAAGAACAATTACCGGTGAAAGGTTGTTCTTTTCACGAACTTCTTCTTCAGTGCGACCTACGTAAACTTTACCATCGTTGTCGTACCATGCTGGGATACGGTGGCCCCACCAAAGTTGACGAGAGATACACCAGTCTTGCACGTCACGCATCCACGCGAAGTACATGTTTTCGTACTGCTTAGGTACGAATTGGATCTCACCATCTTCAACGGCTTTAACAGCAGGAGCAGCAAGAGGCGCTGTACGTACGTACCATTGGTCCGTCAGCATTGGTTCGATAACCACGCCACCACGGTCACCGTAAGGAACGGTTAGATCGTGATCTTTGATTTCTTCAAGTAGGCCTAGCTCTTCAAATTCAGCAACCGTTGCACGACGAGCGGCAAAACGCTCCATACCTTGGTATTTTGCTGGAAGCTCTGTTGAGTACACATCGCTTTCTTCACCGTTCGTTGTGAAGATTTCTGCCGCGTCACGGATATCACCGTTGAACGTTAGGATGTTGATCATTGGTAGGCTATGGCGCTTGCCCACTTCGTAATCGTTAAAGTCATGAGCTGGCGTGATTTTCACACAACCCGTGCCTTTATCCATGTCAGCGTGCTCATCACCTACGATAGGGATAAGACGATTTACGATAGGAAGCAGGATTTCTTTGCCGATAAGATCTTTGTAGCGAGGATCTTCAGGGTTAACTGCAACGCCTGTATCACCAAGCATGGTTTCAGGACGTGTAGTTGCAACGACAATGTAGTCTTTGCCATCAGCGGTTTTAACACCATTCGCTAGTGGGTAGCGGAAGTGCCACATGAAACCTTTTTTGTCTTTGTTTTCAACTTCAAGATCAGAAATTGCAGTGTGCAGTTTAGGATCCCAGTTTACTAGACGTTTACCACGATAGATTAGGTCTTCTTCGTATAGGCGAACAAATACTTCTTGAGTCGCAGCTGATAGGCCGTCATCCATAGTGAATCGCTCACGATCCCAGTCTACAGATGCACCAAGACGACGAAGTTGTTGAGTGATCGTGCCACCTGATTCGCCTTTCCATTCCCAGATCTTGTCGATGAAAGCTTCACGGCCGTAGTCGTGTTTTGTTTTGCCTTCTTCAGCAGCGATCTTACGCTCAACAACCATTTGAGTTGCGATACCAGCGTGGTCAGTACCCACTTGCCAAAGCGTGTTTTTGCCTTTCATACGTTGAGCACGGATAAGTGTATCCATGATCGTATCTTGGAACGCGTGACCCATGTGTAGGCTACCAGTGACGTTCGGTGGCGGGATCATGATGCTGTAAGCTTCTTTTGATGTGTCACCGTGTGGCTTAAAGTAGCCTTTCTCTTCCCAAGTCTTATACAGAGCTTGTTCGATTGATGTTGGGTTGTATGTCTTTTCCATAGTGCTCTTATAACGGATACTGTGAATGGTTAATCGTGGTCAAACTTCATAAGTGAAGCTTCTTGAATCTAAATCCAAAGATAGCTTTAACTATGAGGTTTGACTATGGATGTTGAATCTCGATAGTTTGTAGCTGATATCCAGCCTGACGGTAAATTTTATACCTTTCTCGAGCGAGTTGCTTAGCTTTTTCTTCGCAAGGAACGAAGTCTATCACCTGAGCAAAGGCGTTCGCAAAGGTTGTATGATTATCGGCCAGATTTATTACCAATTGGCGGTTCCAATTAGGTTTGACTCCTTGATGGCCTATCTCAATATTCGTTGAATATTTTGGACCTTCGCCAGCCAAGTTGTGCGCGAGAAATTCAGTAGGCTCTACCTGCCAAAAAACTTCAGCGATACGCTCAGCATGAACTTTATCGTTACAGTTGAAATAAAGTTTAGCGCCTTGTTTTGCAAAATGCTGAGCAAGAAACAACACGTAGTGAGCAAAACCCTCTTCGCTGGCTTGTGGGCTGTCTGAAGACACAATGTAAAATGTGGCAGTCTGCATACTGAATACTCGAACTTGGAATCGTGGAAACCAATGTTACTTGGTCAACAGGAGCTAGCAAATAACGCTTATTAAAAAAGGGCCCGTAGGCCCTTTCTATTATTTTGAAGATTGCTCTTCAGTCTCATGGCCGCTGCGGTTCAATAAGAATTGGACAAGCATTGAGACAGGACGACCTGTCGAGCCTTTCGCTGCGCCTGACTTCCAAGCTGTGCCGGCACTGTCAATGTGTGCCCAGTGGTACTTTTTAGCAAATTTAGATAAGAAACATGCTGCTGTGATTGTACCAGCAGGTCGGCCACCGATATTTGCCATATCTGCAAATGGACTCGTTAGTTGCTCATGGTATTCATCGGCCATTGGCATGCGCCATGCTCTGTCACTTGCTTGCTCAGAAGCATTAACTAACTCGTGAGATAGTGGGTTGTGATTAGACAGTACAGCACTGATGTGGTGACCTAACGCCATCACACACGCGCCAGTGAGTGTTGCTACATCGACAACACAGTCTGGTTCAAAGCGTTCAACGTAAGTAAGCGCATCACATAGAACCAAGCGACCTTCAGCATCTGTGTTTAACACTTCAACTGTTTGGCCTGACATGGTCGTTAGGATATCACCTGGGCGGTAAGCATTGCTGCCTGGCATGTTTTCACAACCTGCTAGGATACCAACTACATTAATCGGTAGGTTCAGTTTAGCTAGTGCCTTCATTGTACCGAATACAGAAGCCGCACCACACATGTCGTACTTCATCTCATCCATACCTTCACCAGGCTTAAGCGAAATACCGCCTGAATCGAAAGTAAGACCTTTACCGACTAGAACAATCGGTTTTGCATCTGGGTCAGCAGCACCTTTATATTCCATGATAGACATCATAGATTCGTTCTTAGAACCACGGCCTACCGCTAAGTATGAAGTCATACCCAGCTTTTCCATCTCTTCTTCGCCAATGATCTTAGTTTTCACTGTCTCGTAATCATCGGCCAAGCGACGAGCTTGAGAAGCAAGGTAAGCAGGATTTGCGATGTTAGGTGGCATGTTGCCTAAATCTTTAGACGCTTTCACACCTGAAGCAATCGCAAGACCGTGAGAGATTGCTTTCTCACCAAGGCTCAATTCACGACGAGTTGGTACGTTGAATACCAGTTTACGTAGTGGACGACGAGTCTCTGGTTTATTACTCTTGAATTGATCAAAAGTGTAAAGGCCATCTTTAGTCGCTTCGACTGCTTGGCGAACTTTCCAGTAAGTATCACGACCTTTAACGTGCAGTTCAGTCAGGAAACATACTGCTTCCATAGAACCCGTTTCGTTTAGTGTGCTGATGGTTTTTTGGATAATTTCTTTATATTGACGCTCGCCTAGCTCACGTTCTTTACCGCAGCCTACAAGCAGAACACGTTCTGAAAGTACACCAGGTACTTGATGCAGTAGTAGCATCTGGCCAGGTTTACCCTCTAGATCACCGCGACGAAGCAGTGAACTAATATAGCCATCGCTAATCTTATCTAACTGCTCGGCTACTGGAGAAAGGCGGCGCGGTTCGAATACACCGACAACGATACATGCGCTGCGCTGTTTCTCTGGGCTGCCACTTTTTACACTGAACTCCATGCGTACTCCTACATCCTGAAGACAAATCGAACTAAATGTTGGATAATGGGTTCTTACTTGTTGGATCCTATAATGGAACTGACCTTAAAGAAGAACGTTAACACTTAGCTAAAAATTTAAAAAATAAAAGGTTCAACGGGAAATTATAGTGATTCAATCAAAAAAACAAGTTTTGTATAGGTAATTTGAGCGTGATTATTGTTAGATATTTGATCCGAGAGACAATCAAGAGCCAATTTGCGATATTTTTTGTTCTCTTTCTCGTGTTTCTCAGCCAAAAGTTCATCAGTGTTTTAGCCGACGCCTCTGATGGTGATATTCCAGCAAGCCTTGTATTATCGATCGTGGGTCTAAATATGCCAGCGATGGGGCTCTTGATGCTTCCACTTAGTATCTATATTGGCATTTTGCTGACTTTTGGCCGCCTTTATGCCGAAAGTGAGATTGTGGTGATGAATGCTACGGGTATTGGAAATAAATTCCTCATCCAATCAGCACTTTATCTGGCGTTGATTACCGCAACTGTCGCTGCTTTTAACTCCTTTTGGCTGTCTCCGTGGTCACAAGATAAAGTAGAACAAATGTATGAGGAAGTGGCTGCAGAGAACAGCGTCGATTTACTACCCAAAGGCAAATTTGCAAGGACTCCCGATGGTTCTTCAGTTGTGTTTATAGAGGGTATCGATGGTAATCAATTAGACAATGTGTTCGTTTCTCAAATGCGACCTCGTGACTCAGTGCTTCCTAGTGTGATGTTCTCTAAGTCGGGAGACGTAAAAGAATTGAGCGATGGCCGCCAAGTTATTGTGATGTACGATGGTACTCGTCATGAAGGAGTGCCTTCTCGCCTTGATTATAGAGTGACGCACTTTGAAGAGTATGAAGGCTTAATTGGTCAGCGTGAAGTAGAGAAGAAAGGTCGAGAGTGGGAAGCGATTCCAACTATTGATCTTATTGGAAATCAAGATAATCGTGCCAAGGCTGAATTGCAGTGGCGCATGTCACTGGTGTTGTGTATCCCATTGTTGACTATGCTCGTTGTACCGCTGTCAGCAGTTAATCCACGACAAGGTCGTTTTGCAAAAATAGGTCCGGCAATCCTGATTTATTTGACTTACTTCTTGGCAATCAGTGCAACCAAATCTTCAATTGAAGAAGGGGACATTCCTGCTGCAATAGGCATGTGGCCAATCAATGCATTATTATTGTTTGTCGCGATTGGTGCCAACTTTATGGATAGTGTGCCTGTTAGGCGTTTGAAAGAAAAATTCAAGAATAAGAGGTTGGCTTAAGCCGTGTTTAAGATTCTCGATTTATATATAGGCAGAACCATCATCGCGACCACGTCACTGGTATTGGTGACGTTTGTCGGTCTCTCTGGAATTATCAAGTACGTTGAGCAATTGCGGAAGGTAGGTCGTGGTACATACGATCTATTACAAGCGTTGTATTTCGTTTTATTGAGTATTCCTCGTGATATCGAAATGTTCTTCCCAATGGCGGCATTGCTTGGTGCATTGATTGGGCTTGGTATGCTTGCTGCGAGTTCTGAGCTTGTGGTTATGCAAGCCGCGGGTTTCTCTAAGTTAGATATTGGTTTATCGGTACTTAAGACTGCGATTCCGTTAATGGTGATAGTGACATTGCTTGGGCAGTGGGGAGCTCCGCAAGCGCAGAAGATGGCTCGTGACTTAAGAACCATCTCGGTTGCTGGTGGTAGTATTATTTCTACTCAAAGCGGTGTTTGGGCTCGAGATGCCAACGACTTTATTTTCATTGTTAAAATAGACGATGATAAGCTCTATGGTTTGAACATGTGGCGCTATGATGAGAACAAGGCTCTGAAAACGGCCATATACTCAAAAGAAGTCGATTACGTTGGAGACAACGTTTGGACAATGCGCGATGTTGAGGTCACCTCTTTTGAGAATGAAATTCAGGTCACTAAAGAGAATTTACCGACTTTTTCTTGGGAAACATCGTTAGCTCCAGACAAACTCGCGATAGTGACGGTGAAACCGGAGGAACTGTCGTTAAGTGGCTTGTATGATTATGTTTCTTATCTCAAAGCATCAGAGCAAGATGCTGCACGTTATGAGCTAGCTTTGTGGAGGAAGATTACTCAACCTATTTCGATAGCGGTCATGATGTTGATGGCGTTGTCGTTTATCTTTGGTCCTCTACGTAGCGTGACCATGGGTGCAAGGATTCTCTCTGGTGTGATTGCTGGTTTTACTTTCTATATATCCAGCGAGTTCTTTGGTCCAATCAGCTTGGTTTATCAAATACCACCAGCCTTTGGTGCGATAGCCCCTAGCGTGGTATTTTTCGGAATTGCCATCATGCTCTTGAGGCGGAAACTATAAATGATAAAGGAAGGCGTTAAGCCTTCCTTTTTTGATCTTGCTTTAAGTTCGCTTAATAGCATTATTGTGCCTTTGGCAACACAACGACTTCGGTCTTTGCCCAGATATCGTGAAAGCCACGTTTCTGAGGATCGAATGGAACACATAAATTGGCTAGTCCAAATCCTGAAGTACCTAAGCGTATTAGTGCTTGAGTTATTGTGATCGCAGAGCCATCTTTGTTTTGAACGCGCAGTTTCCAGGCCCTCATGCCTAGTGTTTGACCAGCTCTAGTCCAGAAGAAGACAAAGAAGTACACCCAAACGATGACTAAGTAAAAAGTATACGTCGGGCTCCAAATTGGATGGTTGGTTAAGAAGTCACTGACATCGGCATAACCGCTATGGTTAAAAATACCAAGAGCCATGAGCGCGTGCAGTAGAGCAACAATGATGCCGGCAGCCATCATTTCAATAGCGATTACAATGAGTGCGTCATAGAACAAGGCACCAAATCGGCGCATTACCCCAGCTGGTGGCAGAGTGTTTGTTGATGTCATGGTGTTATTACTTCTTTAAAAATTGAGGCGTCAGAATATAGTTTAAGGCTTGGCCTGAAAAGAGACATGACGCACAGCTTATGACTTAGTGGCGAAATTATCGGCAAACACACATGAATTCAAGTTTTTATACTTGCCACATCAGTTCGCATACGTATAATGCCAGACATCGAAAGGGCAATGCCCCAAGATAATGCCGGTATGGTGAAATTGGTATACACGACGGATTCAAAAAACATCGTATGTACTTATAATTTGTTCATTACAGATTGAAATCAAGAGCTTATCAGTGTTAGGCTCTATAAATATAGTTTTATACACTTTTATACAATTGTGGCTGCGTGTTGGAATTGGTAGACAAAGGGGATTCAAAATCCCCCGCCGAAAGGCGTGGCGGTTCGAGTCCGCCCGCAGCTACCACTATTTATAAAAAAGCCGCTTCCGAAAGGGAGCGGCTTTTTTACATGTGAAAATCAGAATGAAAAACCATTATCTTCTTCATCTTTTCGTTTCTGAAGCTCTAACAAAGCAGAAAGCTTGCTAGAGTCATGCGGAATCATATTTTTCTTTTCTGAAGGTGATCTTGGACTGTAGCCGTACATCGAGGTGGTTGTATATTTTCTGATCATGTCACACTTAAACATCTCAAACTCTTGTAAGAATTCCTCTTTTCGTACTAGGTCGCCATTCTGAATAAGTCGCTTGAATACTTCTTGTATTAGGTCGTAATATTCATTATGTAGAATTTCAAAGTAAGGATTATCTTGTTTGATTGAGCGTAGTTGTGATTTATACGTTAACTGTGCGTCGATCGTTTGGTTTTCTTCTGTAATGCTAGTCATAGTTATACCCTATATTATTATTGTTGTTTGACTTGGTAATTATTTGAGATCTATCAAGATCAAGGTTCAATCTGTTGGCTTTTTGATAGAACCTTTTAAGTTGCTTTTCTTTGTGAGCTAGCTTGCGATGTTTTGTTGATAGCTCGTTTATTGTTTCGCTAATCAACTTTGCTGTGCTTTGTTCTGTCATCCACTCTTTTCTGCTCAACCTGCGCTGTCTAGGACCACTTCTAGTTAGCCCAACCTCTTTGGCTACCTTTTGGTAGTATTCATCCTGAAACTGGCGCATAGCTTCTTTATAGGCTCGAATCTTTTGTTTGGCGGAAGTTGAATTACAGTTATCTCTGGCATAAATGCCTTGGTGTACATCCCCAATGTTCATCCTAGAGTTTGAGTCTAGTGCTGGAACGATATAGAAATGGCAGTGTGGGAAAGTTTCATCTCGATGAAATTCCAAGGACTTGTATTGAGAACCATATTTCTGTCTAAGAAAATGATGGTTAAGTGTCAGCCACTTTCTAAACTTAGGGCATTGAGGGTCTAGTTCAGCTACAGGTATAGGGTAGCTAACAACTCCTGCAAGAATTATCTGAGCATCCTTCCTGAGCTTTCTACCTATAGAGTCATTTGCGATGGAAGCTTGGTTTTCAGCAATCTCAACCGCTTCGCTTGGACGGCAGCCAAAAATATTTATTGGTGGTATTGGATTTGCAACATGCAGACAATCAAACTCCGAGCGTTCACACTCTGCTGCAATAGCTTTTGCTGATTGTTTTTTATTTGTTCGAGAGCTTTCCTTTCCATAACTCTCAATATGAATAAATTGGTAACCCATTTTTAGCCTCTTTATATTTTTATTATGCGGGCGATAAAAATGTGAAAACTAGTTTTTATATTTTTAGTGTCTAACTAGATTCTTAAGAACGTTAGTATCTTAAGCAGACGTTTATGAAGAATGAATAAACATAGTCTGTCACTATGTTTATTATAATAACGTTTTTCTTTTTCCTAGTTGTAATTATTAACAGTTAACTAGCTGCCTTGCCAAGGAATATGTTAGGTTTTTTTAGTTTTCCTGAATATATCATTATTTCAGATCCTACAGATTTCTTTTGAGCTGTATATTGAAGTGAATATATGCTTTGAGGATAATTTGAGTAGATTTCTCGTATTTCTGGTGCGTTGTCATAAGATACTAGCCAGTTTTTAAAGTTTGATTGCGTTAAAGCATCTTTAATTAAAACATGGTCGTTATGATTATAAAAATTCCTATATAACCCTTGTCCTTTTACGTAGTAAGGAGGGTCTAAATAGATTAGAGAGTTTTCTGGTATATTGCCATCCAACTCTTTTATTAGTGCGACGGCATCTAGATTATATAATGATATTTGTTCGGAAAATAATGATATTCTTTTTATACGATTTATTAAATCTTCTTTGTTGAATCTTACGTCGAGCTTCCATTTTCCTGACTGTGCTTTACCACCAATAACACCGGCTTTTAAAATTCCAGAGCGATTAGTTCTATTTAGAAAAAATGCAGAAAAGCCCAACTCTAAAGTTGATGTAGCATTATCATTAGCTCGGAGTATATCTCTTTGCCTAAACCACTCATCGATAGTGACATCAGTGTTTTCAATAAGATCTACCAAGTCATTTGTATGATTTAGCACAGAAAACCAGAAAGAATGTACGGCTGGATCTATATCATTGATATGGATGTGTTCAGTTGTACCACTAAACAACATGTCTAACGCAACAGCACCGCCTCCTGTATATGGCTCCACATAGTGTGAATTTTGGATGTCATTAGCTCTATAAGTCTCTTTGACATAATCAGCTAGTTTTCCTTTACCGCCAGGGTAACGAAGGGGGGTTAAGAAGCGCATGGTTAGTTAAAGTGTCTGCCTAGAGTCATAAACATTAATTTTAACACACTCTTACGAAGTGTTGAACTTGGAAAGCATACGTGACTTGTATAGTATAAGTGCAAAAGTTAATTTTCTTTTTTCATAGTAATCTATTGAAAAGGTTAGTACTCCATATTAGTCATGAGGTGAGCACTTGAGTGTTAGTTATAGAAAAGTTAGTCGTGCTGTTAGCTCCGTCGATTTAGACCTTACGAACCCTAGGTTAGCAGGAATAGTAAAGAGACAAGCGATTAGCACTCAAAAAGATGCAGCAATAGCGTTAACTAAAAGTGCTGAGGTTTATAGTTTATGCTTATCTATTATAAATAATGGCTATCACCCTGATGAAGTACTTATCGCGGTAGATGATGAAAGCGGAAAGAGTAACAGAGTTACTGTTATTGAAGGAAATAGACGTTTATCAGCGTGTAAGATTCTACTTAAACCTTCTATGCTTAAAGGCAGCCCTGATTACAATAAATTTCAGCGCTTAACAAAGCATGAAAACTATAAAGAATCGATAAAAACTATAAAACGATTATCAGTTGTTATCCTTCAAAGCAGAAGTGAAGCCGCTTCATATCTAGCATCTAAGCATACGTCTGATTCGATAAAACGTTGGAGTCCATATACACAAGGAGCATACCTGCGTGGCTTTTTGTCTGAATACAAAAATGTAGATAAAGTAAAAACAGTCCTTAAGAATTCAATGTCGAAAACCAAGATCAAAGAGAAGCTATTTCATTTTGAACTCACGGAAGAGATTCTAAACTTAGAGTGTTGGAATGAAAAAGAATTAGATTTTTTGATGAATGGAATTGATAAACTGAATGTCGGTGCAATAATTCGATTTATTTCTAGCTCGGAGTTTATTGAAGCGATATGTGATATTAAAATTTCAGACTATGGCCAGTTATCAATAGCATCTAAACCAACATCTAAATTGATGGTGGATAGAGAACTATTCAAACTAATTCTAGAGAAACTTGCTAGGGATACTTTGATTAATGGAAGGATAAATACTCGTCAAGAAAATAAAGAATCAATGAGAGATTACTTGAATGAGTTTTTAGAGGAATTTGAAAGGTTAAATAATACTGAATTAGAAGAGACTAATTTTACTTTTACTACATCTAAGGAGAGTGAGCCTGATTCAAAGGGAAACTCATCTGGAACAGACTCTGTTAGCGGAGATAAAGCTGAAGAACCAACATCTTTGGAAGGTGGTGAAGATGGTAGTGAAACTGCTAAGTTGCCTAGAAAGAAAGTAGAGAAACTACTTCCACAAAGTATGATGATCCCACACGCAAATACCAAATTATTGAATATTTGCACAGAGGCACAGAAGATTTCTTACAAGACTAACTTATATAGCTCTTCTCTTATGATTAGAGCTATATTAGAAATTACACTTAAAGTTGTAATTAAGCGAAGAAATCAATTTTCTGAATTGAAAAAACAGCATAAAGAAAGAGCCAATGATTTTGCAATGATATTGAACTTCGTTGAGAAAAATACAGCTAAAATATTTGAAGATGAAGATGTCAAAGTTGTTAGACATGCTGTATCTGATCTACAGAAGGGAAGCAAAGAGCTTCTTAACCTTACAAACCACGACGATACTCAAATTTTGACAGAAAAAGAAGTGGAGCATGTCCGCGCCAAAATGCTAGAAATTATAATGGCGTCATTTAAGCTCCTTTAAAGTGGTGGCTATTTATAGTGTATCTTTGAATGTGGTATACCTTTTAAACAGGTATACCCATAGTCCAGTGTTAACACCAATCACCTTCCTTTTTTTCTCTTCATACGTGTTCGTATACTCTTCATAAACAAGTGAAATTGGTGGGATGTCCTCGCCCTGATGACGCTCAGAAAATTCATTGTAGGACTTATAAAAAGTAGCCCAATCACCAGCAATAGCATGCTTCAATAAAGTCCTGAACTTATAGTCGTTTTCATATGCGCTAACAAACCCATCTGAGTTGTCATTAAGCTCGATGGATAACATTAGCTCCTTCTCTTTCTTTGAGTTTTCTGCCGATGGAAGGCTTAAGGCGTTTGAATCAATGTTCGTGAATGCAGCTTCAAGTTGACCATCGAAGCATGCTTTTTCTTTTTCATCTAAAGCATCGTATTGTTCTAATGATTTCTCAAATACATTATCACCATTCTCTGCATGATCTAATATTTGTTGGTAGTGAGCAGCTTCAAAAGGTGATTCAAAAATTGAGTATTCTTTCTTACCTTCTTTATTGAAGTTAATTTCAACGGAAGGAATTTGAGAGGATATTTTTCTAATAGAATTCCATACATTTGATAACCCTTTCATTCCAAATAATTGATAAGCTCGGATTCCAGTTGCGGCTCTCCAAGCTTCAATCCTTTCGATTCCATCAATCGCCACATCCGGCTTTTGTTCAATGTTTGCTGTAACTACTTCGTCCATTTCCCCACCAAGAGATTTAGTTAGGTACTTGAAGCAGTACGTGGCAGCGGAAGCTACACCTTCACTCCCTACAGTGTCCATTTTTCCAAATACGGTTTTTACTGCTGATTTTGAGTGAGAAAACTTTTTAGGAAGTAAGCCCTCTTTTTCATGAAACAAGAGTTCTTTTAATTCAGGTTGGAAAAAGCAAAGTAGATGCCAATGTGGACATCCATCTTTATGTGGCTCAGTAATTCGCATGCCAAAGAATTGGCCAGAATCCATGGATATACCTTTCTTACTAAGGGATTTTCGAAATGCGTTCCAGTAAGACTTTAGTTCTTTATGTGCAGCCAAAGCACTTTTGTTATTCCAACCAGTTCTCGATGGCTTTGAGGGGTTTGGATGATATCTAGCCGGAGCTGTTATTGTTATGAATGCCCATTCCATATCATGTTCATTTGCTATCGTTTCAAAACCTTTAATTTTCGCATAGAGTTCGGAAATCTTTTTATCTGTAGTTGATACAAAACTAGCTAAGCTGATTTTTTTTCCTTTTACCATAATGAATTTATTAGCAAGGATTTCAGCATTGTATTGCATTTGAAGTTTTCGAAACTTGACGAGAATGTTAGGAGCGTAGGCTGTTGACTTAGCGCCAATAGTTTTTTGGCTTTGAGCTGAATAGAGCATCTCAGACATAACTAATTTAGTAATTTTCCTTTTGCAATAGTCTGGACTCATTAGGCGTTTGTGAGCGTCAATTTTTAACTCTTCGATTCTATGGTTAAGCAACACAATCTTATGTTGGAGTTTCTCTCTTTTTTTTATGGCTCTAGTCGATGTTTTATTTAGCTTTTCTTTAACACCTTCGAGTTTTTGGGTTGTGTCATGATAAATATCATAGTTGTAGAAAAAAAATTGGGCGTGAGCTTTCTTCTGGAACAGTGAAAAAATTTCGTCTCCTGTAACGTGATGATATCCATTTTCTATATATAAGCTATTTGCTGAAACAGATAAGTTATACCCAACTTTTTTCACTTGTTTAAGTGTGGTATCGAAAAGGTGATTGATAGAGTAGGGTAAACAAAACATAGTGACTCTCTTTTTGTAGTTATTGTTTCAATACCATGCCATAGTTTTCTTTTTAAGATCAAATGTAAAACTTTGTATAAACAATGATTTATGTTTTTATTAGTATATTTCTATTAGAAAAATGCCTTTTATATTAGATGTTTCTATCGTTGTGCTTACTCAACAAAAAATTTAAGAAAATGAGCTTCAATAACTGTCTGACCTTACATGCAAGCATGTAAGGGGACAGTTATTGATAATTATCCAAGGGAGACTGCGCCTTCGCTTGTCTCTTTTTTGTGGCCGATCCTTCGGATCGAATGAAGCCAGATTTCATTAGATTGGTAAGTCGTCGTAATTATCATGTCCTTTAAAGACACCTGCTATCTCTTCTGAGCGCATGACAGACGTTAGCTTGCTATAATACCGCTGAATCATTTCTACGCTCGTTCCACAGTGAGTTGCTAGTAAATAGACATCAACCCCCTGTTTTAACTGATTTGTAATGTAAGTATGCCTTAAGCTGTAGAGTGTATAACCTAAATGTACCTTGTCGATTTCAGTGAACCTACATAGTTGGTCAAAGGTTTTTTCATATTGGGGTTTTATGCTTTGGTTGTTCGGTAAACGAAAGATGTAATTTTCTTTGTATGGGAATGATGAGAGGAGTACTTCATCTAGATTGTTTTTGTAGGTAAAGCCGTAGAATATACACAGTACTTTTTGAATTAGTTCGATTGTTCTAAGCCCTATGGGTATGGTGCGGCTTGATGTTTTTTTCTTGCTATGAACCTTTCCAGAGTTGATGGTTATTGTGTAAATATGCTGTGTTGTGTCAAAACCAATATCTTTGAACTTAATGTTTAAAGCTTCTTCACCAGCTCTAATTCCTGTGTTCAACAGAAAGGACATATAGCGTTCAAACATTTGTCTACTTTGCTTAGTAATATCCTTTCTAGAGGAATCGATAAAGAGTGGACACATGCCTTGTAGTTTGTCCAAATCTTTATCCGAGAAACTAGAGCGAGCTTCATCTTCGGTGACTTCTACCGATGGCATTGAAGGTATTTCATATTCTTTAATTAGCTTGTCGTCGACAGCAATGTCGAATAAATGCTTTAAAGCCGTTTTTCTAATTCGTAGTTGTGTCATTGATTTTGCAGAATCAGAAAAGTATTTTCTGATTGCAGCTCGATCTAGGTCTCTAATGCTTAGCTGCCCAAAAGTCGGTATGATTTCTTTGTCTAGTACTCTTATGTAGTCTTTATTGATTTTTTTTGGTTTGTTCTTGAGTACTTCAATCAATTGGGTCGCTAGGTGTGTAATATTCGATTTTTTCGATTTTATGAACATCGCAGGGCTTAGATTGTCTTCTTGTGCAAAGAAGTATGACCAAGCTTTTTGTGTAGCATCATCCTTACTGGGCGTTTTTAAGCTTTGTACAAACTCTGACGAGGTTCCTCCTTCAGAAACTCGCATTCGAATATACCAATTTTTGCTGCGTTTTTGTTTATAGATAGCAAGCCCTGAGCGGAGCCTTTGATACTCGTAAGACATAAAGTTTTATACTTTCTTTTATACTAATTAATATATGGTTTTAACTTACTGTAAAAGAAGGATAAAGCATAGGTATGATAAATTCAAAATCCGTTGCCTTCGGGCGTGGCGGTTCAAGTCCGCCTACCGGTACCATATTTAAATAACAAAGCCTCGACTCAAGTCGGGGCTTTGTTATATCTGGAGAATAGAAAGTGTTGCCTTCGTAGTAGCGACAGGAACGCCTGTCCAATCAGTCAGTTCTTATTGTGCCATTCCAAAATATTACCGTTTCCGTTCGTAATGCGATTCCTTAGTAAATTAATTATCTTAAATCAGAATGTTATCTGTCATTCTCACGTCTATTGTCTATGTTTAAAGGACTAATAGAGGAGAAACATATGCTGACAGTAACCCCTTACTTGTTTTTTGATGGTCGTTGTAGTGAAGCGTTAGATTTTTATCATAAATGCTTTGGTGGTGTTGTTTTATCGAAGCAACTCTTTAGTGATGCTCCTCAGGTAATAGAGGGGGCACAACCTAGTTGGGTTATGCACGCTGAGTTCGAAGCATTTGGTATGAAGCTCATGATGTCTGATGGCGTTAAAGCTAAAGAACTTGAAGGGAACAATCTGGCACTTTCCTTGGTTACCGAGGATACCGCGACTCAAGAGAAAATTTTTGAGAAGCTTAAACAAGGAGGGCGAATAATGACGCCACTCGCAGATACGTTTTGGGGCGCTAGATTTGGTAAAGTGGAAGATAAGTTCGGTATTCGTTGGATGGTGCATTGTGATTCTTTAAGTTGAACCTGTGAAATTGGATAGTGAAATTCCCGTGTGGTTTTATTAGAATTATAAATATAGATTATTAATCAATATTATATAAATATGGGCAGCATAAAGATTACTGTAGATCGCATCCAGCCCGGCCTACACATACGACTCCCCCTAAAATGGAACGAACACCCATTTTTATTCAACAGCTTCAAAATAAAAGATGACGCTCAAGTGAAAATAATTCGGCATCTTGGGATTAAGCATGTCTATATAAATCTAAGTCAAAGCGATACTGCACCTTTACCTTCTAATCACGAGATAGAGAAAGGGGCCGATTCAGATCTACAGATAAGCCTTGAAACTGAAAGGATGTGGAAAGATAAGCATGAACGTATCGAAACCCTAAGCTCTTACCGTCGTAGAGTCAGTCATTGTGAGAAAGAGTTCGAGCGCTCGCTTGCTCGAATGCGTTCAGTAATGACAAAAATTCGTAACCGACCTATAGATGCGGTAGGAGAGGTTAAAAGTCTAGTTGATGATATTGTTGAAATACTGGCAAGTGACGATAGCGTTACCTTACATCTTATGAATGCTAAAGCTGACTTTGAAGACATTTACTTTCATACATTAAATGTCTCTGTCGTTGCGTTAATGATAGGTAAAGCTAAAGGCTACAATACTCAACAATTGAAAGCGCTTTCTTTTGCTGCTTTGTTCCATGATGTAGGAAAGATCAAAATACCAGCTGCAATACTTAGAAAGCAGAGTACGCTGACAGCACCGGAAGAGAATTACCTAAAACTTCATACAAAATATGGTGCTGATATTGTCTCTGGAATGGATGACTTTCCTGAAAGTGCCAAAAAAGTAATCGTTCAACATCATGAAATGAATGATGGCTCTGGTTATCCTGAAGGCTTAAAAGAAGAAGAGATAGATGAACTAACCAAAATAGTTTCAGTGGCTAACGCATTCGATAATCTTTGTCATGGTAAAGCGCAATCTCAACAAATGATCCCATACTTGGCATTGTCTCACTTATATAAGAACTGCAAACATCTATATAGTCAGGATAATTTGAGTCTATTGGTTAAGTTCATGGGAGTCTATCCGCCGGGTACTGTCGTGCAGCTTTCCAATGAATCAATTGGAATCGTGATTTCGGTTAATGCCAAACATATGCTTTATCCGAACGTACTGATCTATGATCCTAGCGTTCCAAGAACCCAAGCCCCGATCATTGACCTATTTACTAAAGAGATAAAAATTGTCAATGCAGTTCATCCAAGCAAGTTACCGGAGCAAGTTAGAGAATATCTAAACCCTAGGGCTCGTTTATCTTACTTTTTTGATAATGGTGAGTAGTTATCCACAGGTTCTTGTGGGTAGTTTGTTCGAAACTTGGGTTGAAAGTTGTATAAATAAGCCCTTGGTTGAAATGTCTTCACTTAACCTCTTTTTTTAATAAAAAATGCATTTAATGCTTGCCAATAAAAGCTGCGTCTCTATAATGCCGCCTCACTGACACGGTAGACGCCATAAGGCTTCAGCGAAGAATGTTGGTAAGGCAACTAGCTTAAAGCGTTTAAACGCTCCTACTTTTAAAAAGTAGAAATTAATTCCCAATAAGTGTTTGACACTAAGAATTAGAACGCTAGAATGGCCGTCCACTTCGAGAGGCTCCTTGCTTAAAAGGAAGGCTCAACAAGTGAAGCTCTTTAATAATTTAAACCTATCAATCTGTGTGGGCACTCGTTGATGAATATCAAAACGTTATT